>CAMOXE010000129.1 GCA_946628865.1 uncultured Clostridia bacterium
TCCCTCCAAATCCATGCGGGAATGGCTCAGTGGTAGAGCGTTACCTTGCCAAGGTAAACGTCGCGAGTTCGAATCTCGTTTCCCGCTCCATTAGAAAAGACGACGCATAACGCGTCGTCTTTTGGCTCTCTTCTTGCCGTTATTTTGTAAAACCCTCGGCAAGGCACCCGAATTAAATAAGCCTATCGTCCTCTTTTCGGCGAGCGTTGGCGCAATGAATTTGTATTCTATTTCGCTCGCCCTTACCAAAGCGCTCGCAAAATACTTCGTTTAAAGTACAAAGCATTCAATCGTCTGAGCAGGGTTTATTAAACCGCAACATTTATTTCAGAATCCATTATAATCGGAGAAATATATATGAATAAGTATGAAAAAATGAGCGAATATATTAAAAATTCCTGGATAAAGGCAATAAAAAAACGCGACAGCCACGCCGATTTCGTACTGCCGTATGATTATATCCCGCCATGTATCGACGGCGTTTTAATTGATTTATACTATTGGGATACCTACTTTACGAATTTAGGACTTTACTTGGACGGATTTGCTCGCTATTCTTTTCAGAATATTGAAAATTTGAAGTATTGCCTGCACAAATTCGGGTGCGTGCCGAATATGTGTCGTAAAGACGGAGCGGATTATGCAAGTCAGCCTCCCCTGCTCGTTTTTATGGTCAAGGATTATTACGAATACAGTAAAGATTTAAATTGGTTGAAAGACAGCGTCGAGGCATTGGAACTCGAATACGAGTTTTGGATGACAAAACGCATTGCGCCGAACGGGCTTAATCACTACGGTACGAATTTCGACTTTGCAAAACACGGTTTCGATATCCGCCCCTATGCGGAAAGAGTCGGGTTGGATATTTCAGATTGGGATTACGATCGGAAACTTGCCTGCGCAATCAATCATATCTCCGAAGGTGAAAGCGGAGAGGACCATACGCCGAGATTCGATCTTGTTGCGAGCGAAATAAATCAAATCGATTTGAACTCGTATTTATACGGTTTTGAACGTAACATGTTTGAATTTTATAATTTGATCGGCAAAGACGGCTCTATATGGGAAGAGCGAGCAAACAAGCGTTTAACTCTTATAAATAAGTATTGTTTCGACGAAGAGAGCGGAGTATATTTCGACTATAATTATAAAACCGACAAACGAACGGGAATATATTGCGCGGCGTGTTATTTACCATTTGTTTTCGGCATTAGCGAGAATGCGGACGCTCTGCAACGAATTAACGAAAAGTTGGTTTATGCGCACGGCGTGGTTTCTTGCCAGGATATACATTCAAAGGGCAAACATTATCAATGGGGATTCCCCAACGCCTGGCCGCCGCACAATTATTGGGCGTATACGGCAAATAAAAAACTCGGTTTAAAGGAAACCGCGGCGGATATAAGAAGAAAATGGCTCGACAACGTTTCTACCGAATTTGAAAAGAGCGGGAAGATTTATGAAAAATACGACGGCGTAGCGGGCGGAAAGGCAACTGTAAACGAATACGGTTTGCCCGAGATGCTCGGCTGGACGGCGGGAACTTATCAGGTCTTTTATAACGAACAGAAAAGCGAAGAATAAAAACGCCCGCGATAGCCTTACGTCTGAAATAGCGCAAAGGCGTAAGACCCGCGACGCTTACCGAAGTGTTTTTAATTTCCCCGCCGAGGACGGGGTTTGTGCTTTTTACCGGAGCGAAAAAGCCGCAGGCGGAAATTTCCGCCTGCGGCTTTTGTCATCCGTATTATTTAAGTTCGTTTATGGAATACGCGATATAGGTTATATGATCGCCCACACGCTCTAAGTTGGACACGAGGTTTATAAACACCGCACTGTTGCGCGCGTCGCATTCCCCGTCGTTTAAACGCTTTATATGCCCTTCTATAAGCGTCTTGCGCTTTTCGTCGATGTTCGCCTCGATCTTTTCAAGTTCGGGGAACGCGTCTTTGTTCATGGTCTCGAAAATCGCTATTCCGAGGTTGTAAAGACGCTCCACGTCGCCGAACATATCCGCAAGGTCGCGCTTTACGCTATCCGAAAACGCTAAGTCCTTTTCGACAGTCGTGCGCGTGTATTTAAGCATATTGTCAGAGATCTCCGAAATACGCAGCAAGTCGCCTATAGCGTGGTAGAGTATGGATATTCGCGTATCGTCGTGAAGAGAAACCTTTTCGCCGGATACTCGTATCAAATACTCGGTAATCTGCTTTGAAATGATGTTTATCTCTTCGTTTAAAGCGTTGACTCCGTCCGCCGCGTAAATATCTCTTTCCAAAAACGCATTGAAAGAGTCCCTCAAACTCTTCATACACTTGTCGCCCATATACACCGTTTCTTTTCTCAGTTGCGCTATAGCAACGGTCGGGGTGGCAAGTATACGGTCGTCCATATAAGTGATCTTGCGTTCTTCTTCGGCTTTTTTGTCTTTAATAACCACCGACGATATTTTAACGAATACTTTATCTATCGGCAAGAATATAAGCGTACATATAACGTTGAAAGCCAAGTGGAAAAGCGCCATTTGGAGTTTCGCGTCGGGAGGCGTTATCTTAGTCCAAAATCCCGTCGTAAAATCTTTCCAAATCGACAATAATATAAGGAAAATAAGCGCTCCGAAGAAGTTGAATAAAAAGTGTATGAGCGCGGCGCGCTTTGCGTTTGTTCCGGCACCGATAGAACTTATAAGCGCGGTTACGCAAGTGCCTATGTTCGTGCCGAGAACGATGTAAAACAACGCGTTGCCGCCGGAACCTATCTGTATTCCGCTCGCGAGCATCGCGAGCATAATGCCGTTTACAGCCGTACTCGATTGCATCAACGCCGTTATCACGACGCCTATAAGCAAAAGGGTTATCGGCTCGAGCCACGCGGGCTTAATCGGCGTTCTGAGTAAGTTTATAAGTATTTCGGAGTTTTGAACGGCGTCACTGCTCATTACAGCGGAAATCACCGTCAAACCCATAAATACCAGACCGAAACCCGCCACGACCAGACTCCAACTCTTCGCCTTGTCGTTCTTACATATCATCGACGCGAATATTCCGATAAACGTTAAGCCCATCGCGTAAGGACCTATACTCGTAAGCCCCAGCGCTATCAGCAAGGTCGTTATCGTCGTACCGATATTCGCGCCCATGATTATCGCCGTCGCTTGAAGCAGACTCATCATCCCCGCGTTGACGAAACCTATTACCATTACCGTCGTCGCGGCAGACGACTGCATAAGCGTCGTTGCGCCCGCGCCTATGCCTACGCCCGCTAATTTACTTTTCGACGTCTTATCGAACAAGCGTCTTAAGCCCTTGTTTGCTACGCTCTGCAAGTTTTCCGATAAGAGTTTAAATCCTATCAAAAACGCGCCCAAACTCGCTATCACGCAAAAAACGATAAGCAATGTACTTTTAAATTCAATATTCATATTTTTATGATAAACTATTTGTCGAAAAAAATCAATAAAAAACGAGCGCAAAGAAATTTTGCGCTCGTTGTTATTTAGTTTCGATTACAATTTACAAGACTTTTGACAAAAACTCTTTAAGCCTCGGGTTCTTAGGCGAAGCGAAAAATTCGCTTGGTCCGGCGCTCTCCGCTATCACGCCGCCGTCTACGAACAGACACTTCGTGGCGACTTCCCGCGCAAAACCCATTTCATGCGTTACGATTACCATCGTCATTCCGTCCTCGGCGAGTTCCTTGATAAGCGCCAAAACTTCTCCGACCATCTCCGGATCGAGCGCCGACGTCGGCTCGTCGAAAAGCATTACGTCGGGTTCCATGGCAAGCGAGCGGACTATCGCTATTCTCTGTTTCTGTCCGCCGGAAAGCGTAGACGGATAGACGTTTGCTTTATCTTCAAGACCTATTCGCTTTAACAGTTCTCTGCCCTTTGCCTCAGCCTCTTCCTTAGTCTTTAATTTTAGTTCGACGGGCGCTAAGGTAAGGTTTTGCATGACCGTGAGATTGTTAAACAGGTTAAAGTGTTGGAACACCATGCCTATTTTTTGTCTTACGACGTTTATATCCGAATAGTTCTCGGTATACAGTTTTTTTATCGCCGCGGCGTAGTCCTTGCCCTCGTGCTTTTTTAAAAGGTCGTTTTTCTTGATTTCTTTGATTACTTCTTCGTCGATTTCGGCGTCGGTTTTACCGCTCGCCTTCGCCTGCTCAAACAGCGTTTTATAGGTCTTTGATAACCTTATAATATCGAAATGAAGGTACGGATCGATAGGCGTTAAAAGTTTATTTTCAAACCATATCTCGCCGTAAGTAGGGACTTCGAGTAGATTCATACACCTAAGCAGCGTTGACTTTCCGCCGCCCGACGGTCCGACAATACAGACTCTTTCGCCTTTCTTTATGCCGGTAGAAACCCCCTTTAAGACCTCGAGGTTGCCGAAATATTTATACAGGCCTTTGATTTCGATTAAATCTTCGCCGATTTTATCTATCACTCTTAGCCAACCTCCTTTCCAGAACTTTAAGAATTTTAGTCAGCAATATCACTACCAACAGATACATTACCGCGATTGTGATATACGGTATGAGCGGCTCGTAAGTCCTCGCCACGATTCTTGCGGCTACTTTCGTTAAATCAACTTCTCCGATTGTTCCTACGATAGAAGTCTCTTTAACCAACGCGATAAATTCGTTAAAAAGCGGCGGCAAAGCGACTCTGAAACCTTGCGGCAATACTATTTTAAGCATAACCTTTAATTTCGTCAATCCCAAAGACCTGCCCGCTTCGATTTGACCGTCGTCTACGCTTTCAAGACCGCCGCGAATAATCTCCGCAACGTATGCACCGGAATTTATTCCGAACGTAAGTATCGCAACCCACATGGTCGGTAAAAATACAAGCACTATCAAATACATTATAAGTAGTTGCACATATACCGGCGTTCCGCGGAAAATAGTCAGATATATATCGCAAATATACGAAAATATCTTTAATCCGCCGAACTTTTTGTTTATGTATTTCGTTATCGCTACAATTATGCCGAGTATGATTCCGATAATTATCGCGCCTAACGATATCAAAAGCGTTTTACCTAAGCCCTCGAGGTACCATACCCATCTGTCTTGATATATTATTGCCGATTTAAAATTCTCAATAAAATTCATTTCGTTACCTTTATCATAAAAGCAGGGCTTTCGCTCTGCTTTTACAGTCTTAA
>CAMOXE010000130.1 GCA_946628865.1 uncultured Clostridia bacterium
AGCAAAGAATATAACCTTCGGTTGGACGAACAAAAGAGATTTATATCGAGCGTTTACGGCGACAAGGTTCGCATTATAGAGGGAAGATATTTCAGCCGCGAGTTTTTCGCGATGGCTGAGGGACTTGAAAAAGCACCCGAAGGCGGAGAGCGGTGCTATAAATGCTACGAAATGCGACTTAAAGAGACCGCTCAAACGGCAAAAGACGGAGGATTCGATTATTTCTGTACTACGCTTTCGTTAAGCCCGCATAAAAATGCGGAATGGATAAACGAACTCGGTCAAAAATACGCCGAAGTATACTCGGTAAAATTTTTGCCGAGCGACTTTAAAAAAGGCGACGGCTATAAGCGCAGCATAGAACTTTCTAAAGAATACGGGCTATACCGTCAAAATTATTGCGGTTGCATTTATTCAAAGTACGCGAATTTAGAGGGAGCGGAAGAATAAAGTGAGAGTAATCGCGGGTAAGCACAGAGGTAGAGTTCTCTGCGAATTCAAGGGCGACGCCGTCAGACCGACTTCCGACAGGGCGAGAGAGGCTCTTTTTAATATTTTGCAGTGCGAAATCCGCGGCGCGGAATTTCTCGATTTGTTCTGCGGTAGCGGCGCGGTCGGGATAGAGGCGATTTCTCGCGGAGCAAAAGGTGTTACCTTCGTCGACAAATCGGCGGAAAGTATAAAAATCACCAAAAAAAACTTGGACGCCGTCGGCGAAACCGCTCGGATAATAACTTCGGACGCAATCGACTTCGCGGATAGAACGGACGAAAAATTCGATATAATTTTTCTCGATCCGCCATACAAATTCGACGTAACGGAAATTTTAGTTAAGTTGCCGCGCCTGCTCGCCGCGGACGGCGTTATCGTTTACGAACACGGAGACGATAAAAAAATAAGCAATGAAGAACTTGAACTTCAAAAAAGTCGCAGATACGGAATCGCGATATTCGATTTTTTTAAGGTGAAAAAATGAAATGCGTTTTTGCCGGGACTTTCGATCCCATAACTTTAGGTCATGAAAACGTTATAAAAAAAGCCTCCGAACTTTTCGATGAAGTGGTGGTGGCTATATGCGTAAACAGAACAAAAAGCACTATGTTTTCGCTTGAAACTCGCTTAAATGCCTTGAATGCGGTATGTTTGCCGTATAAGAACGTAAAAGTTACGCATTACGAGGGTTTTTTAGTGGATTTCATGCGCGAAAACGCTATAAAGTATAATCTGAGAGGCGTGCGCAGCGCCGTCGATTACGAGTATGAAACCGCGATGCACGAGGTGAACTCCGCTCTTTTGCCGGACGCCGTTACGCTTTATCTGCCGTGCGAAACGAGTTTTCGGCACGTCAGTTCCACACTCGTAAGAGAAATGGCGTTTTACGGCAAAGACTTTTCTGCGTTCGTGCCGACTGCCGCTCGTGAAATTTTAGAAAACGACGTTAAAAAACGTTAAAGCGAGCAAAAAAGCGACGACCGTCTGAATTATTTTGGAGAGGATAAAGATTCCGATATTTACTTTGGCGCTCTTTAAAAACATGAGAGATTGAAATATTACGGAGACCCCGCCGAAAGATACGCTCGCCGCGCCGAATGCGACGCTTAACCTGTTTACTCCGCCGGCGGATAAAATTTTACAACCCCTCGTGCATTCTATAAGACCTATCGTAAAGCCTTTGGACGAGTTTTCGTCGCCGCATATAAGATATAAGAGTTTTTCAATGGGTAGAGTGAGTTTTAAATTTATTACAATATCCGATAAGACGTAAAAAACGCATATAAAACCGCCGATCAAAGCGACGGATACGACGGAAGAGTATACGCAGTCGTAAAGCAAGTTTTCGCTTTTTTCGTAGTTTAAATCAAGAAACGAAGTTTCGTTTTTTTTGCCGTAAAATCTGAAAATCAGTCCGCATATGACGGCGGAGAGTATATGCGCGGCGATAATAGTATAGCCGACGCGCTTGTCGCCGAACATACCTACGCCTACGCTGCCGATGATAAACAGCGGTCCCGACGTAGAGCAAAACGTAGACATTCTCGTCGCTTCGCTTTGCGTTATTTCGCCGTTTTTACTGAGGTCGGATATTATCTTCGCGCCTACGGGGTAACCCGATAGTATACTCATTATGAACGCGTAAGAAGATATTCCGCCGCAGCGGAAAAACTTCCCGGTCAGCCTCTCGGCTTTTTTTGAAAATGCGGCTATAAGTCCGATTTTGGACATTATTGCCGTCAAAAAGAAAAACGGCAACAGCGACGGCAATACGGATACCGCCCATAATTTTATGCCTTCAAACGAACTTTTAACGTAGACGTCCGGTTTGGCGGCGAGCATCGCAACGCAAATTATCGGTATTATCGCGGCAAAATCGGTAAATGATTTACGCATACTTTTCATATAAATATTTTATTTTCTCATAGGGGAAAATATTCGGAGTAAAAATGTACGATCTTTTTGATACAATAAACGACAATCGGGAAGATAATCGCGTTCGTCCGTTGGCAGACAGAATGCGCCCGACGTCATTAAGGGAATTTTTGGGACAATCCCATATCTGCGAGGAGAACAGTCTACTTCGCCGAGCAATTTCTTTGGACCGTGTCGGAAGTTGTATATTTTGGGGACCGCCCGGTACGGGCAAGACGACGCTTGCCAACATTATAGCAAATTCCACAAGCGGCAACTTCGTTAAATTAAACGCCGTTTCAAGCGGAGTTTCGGACGTAAAAAAAGCGATAGAGGACGCAAAAGAGAGTTTAAAACTCTATTCCAAAAAAACCTATCTTCTCCTTGACGAATGTCACCGTTTCAGCAAAACGCAGTCGGACAGTTTACTTCCCGCCATCGAGCAGGGCACGATAATATTTATCGGCTCGACTACGGAAAATCCTTACGCGGCGATGACGCCCGCAATAGTTTCGCGTTGCAGTGTGTTCGAGTTCAAAAAACTCGATAAAGAAACGATTAAAGCGGCGCTTAACAGGGCTATTTCCGATAAAAAACGCGGGTACGGCGAACTTGATCTCGAAGTTCAAGACGCGGCAATAGAGCATATTTCGCTTATGAGCGGCGGGGATTTGAGGACGGCTTACAACGCTTTGGAACTCGCCGTTTTGACGACTCCGCCCTCTGCCGACGGCAAAACCGTAATTACTCTCAAAGACGCCGAGCAGTCTATACAGAAGAAAGCCCTTTCCTACGACGAAGATTCCTACTACGATATTATAAGCGCGTTTTGTAAATCTCTCCGCGGCAGCGACAGCGACGCGGCGTTGTATTACGCGCATAGGCTTATATCCGGCGGTTGTGATCCTCTTCTCGTATTCAGAAGGCTTTTAGCACATTCGGCGGAGGACGTCGGCATGGCGGATCCTAACGCGTTGGTCGTCGCGACGAGCGCTTTGACCGCGTTTACTCATATGGGACTGCCGGAAGGCTTGCTACCCCTTTCCGAGGCGATCATTTACGTCTGTGAAGCGCCGAAATCGAATTCGGTAGTCATAGCGATGGACGAGGCGAAAGCGGCTGCCGAAAGTCATTTGGACGACACCGTTCCGCATCATCTGCGAAATCCGGTGTATATGGATAAAGAATCCAAAAAACTAAGCGCAAAATATAAATATCCGCACGACTACGGCGGCTACGTCGAACAGCAGTATTTGCCGGATTCGCTCGTCGGCAGTAAGTTTTATCGGCCGAAAGGCGCGGGATATGAAAAAACCGTGCTTAAAATCAGGCAAGAAAAGGGAATAAAGGGCTAATATCCGTTTTTTCGCTTTACAATTCGTAATTTATATGCTAAAATAATTTAGTAGATATAAAAATCTTTATTCATGAGGTTTAAATGGAAGAGCAGGAATTTAAAACCGAAGGCGAGCAACTTTCGTTACAATCGCTTTTTATAGAGGTAAAGAAGAACTTACTTCTTATAATCGTTATCACATTGTTGTTCGCGCTTGCGGGCGGATTATACTCTAAATTTTTCGTTAAGACGAAATATACTTCTCGCGGATCGTTTATCGTAAACGTATCGATGGAAGAATCTAAAGTTACCGAAACGACGGCTTATTCGTATGCGGTAAGCCTTACCAATTCTTTGGCGCCGTTTATTAAAACGGCAAACGTAGGCAAAAAAGCGGCGGAGTTATACAACTCCGGCAAATACAATAAAGATGCGGACGGCAATCTCGTACCGCCCGTCGAACAATTAAAAGAGGGCGTGTTTACCGGCTCGCTTACTGTTACGACTACCGAAAAGAACTTTATAATAACCGTAATCTGCACCACGACTAACCCTAATGCGGATAAAATTTTGAAGGCGGCTATGGACGCTACGCAGGAAGTTGCGAACGAACTAACCGATAAAGACGGCAAACGTACTGTAATGTATAACAAATTCTTACAATACGAAGCGCCGTCGTATCCGTCAAGCGACTCGAGTACCAGAATTTACAAATACATTTTAATATTTATGCTGCTCGGACTTGTCGTTTCCGCAGTCGTAATCATTTTAAAGATATTGTTTAACGACACTTATAAGACAAAGGAAGATTTAGAGCGCGATTTAAACGTCGAAGTTCTCGCTTTAATAGACGATCTTGCCGAAGTAAAGGAGGGTAGTCATTATGGCAGATAAGACTTTTAAAGGAAATCGGATTACCGGTATTTTCAAGAAAAAACGCATTCAGCGCGAGGACGCAATAATTATAAAAAAAGGCGGAAGCGGTTCGTTTGACGAGGCGTATAACAGGCTGAAAGATAACATTATGTATTACTGCGGAGACGGGGAACATAAGGTTATACAAGTCGAGTCGTCCATAGCGGGCGAGGGTAAAACTACGCTCGTAGCAAACCTCGCGTATTCGCTTTCGATGAACGATAAAAAAGTCGTCGTAGTAGATTTGGACCTCAGAAAGGCAAGAATACACCGTCCGTTTAAAGTCAGCCGCGATATAGGAATCGGCGAATACGTTTCCGGCGAAAAGACGAAAGAAGAAGTGATTAAGCACACCGAATTCGGGGTGGATATAATCACGAGAGGAAAGCAGATATATAACGCGTCTTTGGTTTTATCCTCGCAGAAGATCAAACAACTCATTTCCGAACTCAGGGAAGAGTATGACTTCGTGCTACTTGATTGTCCGCCCGTGCTTATTATATCCGACTACTTAAACATAACACGCTTATCCGACGGCGTTTTGTTCGTCGTTGCGGCGGGATATACGAAGAAAACTGCTGTCAGAGACGCATTTGCACTTTTGGTACGGGCAGGCGCTAACGTGATCGGTACCGTAATGACGTTTACCGAGCAGAATATGCACAGTTATTCTTACTATAAATACGGCAAATACGGTTACGGAAAATACGGTAACAGTTATTACAGCGCTTACGGCGATAAGTCGGACGACGAAAAACCCTCAGAGGACGAGACAGAACAGAGAGAAGAGAAGTAACGCCGATGATAGACGTACATTCTCATATAATTCCGTTTGTCGACGACGGCAGTAAGGCTATGAGAATTTCACTCGCGATGCTTTATGACGAAATAAAGTCGGGCGTCACGGAAGTAATTCTCACTCCGCATTACAGAGAAAATAAATACGACGCGCCTATAGACGTCGTGGTAAAAAATTTCAATCTTCTTCAAGACGAGGTCCGTAAATGCGAAATGTCGATCAAACTGCATTTAGGCAGAGAGATCAGTGTTGACGACCGTCATAAAGATTATATCAAAGGCGGTAATTTTATATCGCTTGCAAACACTTACTACGTTCTTTTGGAATTTCCTTTCAACGATAAAACGGATATCGACGACGTTTGCTATGAGGTAAAACTTATGGGGTATATACCCGTTATCGCGCACGTTGAAAGATACTCTTACTTCAGAGATTACGCAGCCATAGAGGCTTTAAAGGATTCAGGCGTTCTCATACAAACGAACGCCGCGGCGATCGTTGGGGACACTTCGCGCAAAGAACGAGCCTTCGTTAAAGGTCTGTTAAAACGCAAACTCGTCGACTTGGTTGGCAGCGATATACATTCTACAAGAATAAATCATATGGCTGAGGCGTATAGAAAAGTCGCTAAAAAAGACGCGGAATACGCGGAAAAGATATTTACTCTTAACGCCAAAGCGATTTTAAATTCAAAAAAGAGAGATTAAAAAAACGGCTTACGCCGTTTTTTAATTTCAGCGGAAAACCGCCGTATGGTTAGCCGAGTGTGAATAGGTTGAACTTGCCGCAAAACGCGTCTTTTCGCGCCTTTTTCGTTCATCTTACTCGTAGTACGGCAGTACGACTTCGTCATCTTCTCGAAAAATCCATCGAAAATCCGCCGTTTTGCGGTGCAAGCAATTCCGAAAGGTTTACGGCGAGGATAGACGAGGCAAAATCCGCAGACAATACTTCCCGTATTGACAAGGATTTTAACAAAGTATATACCGCCGTAAAACTTTCC
>CAMOXE010000131.1 GCA_946628865.1 uncultured Clostridia bacterium
CGTATTCCACTATATTATTCCCCCATAGCCTCGACGCTTTCGATAAATTCGTCGAAACGTTCCTTCGTCATATATAAAGAGTAAAATCGTGTTCTGTTGTTATAGAAATAATTATACAATTCTTCCGCTTTGCGGGATTTTTCAAACCCGCTTTTCAATTTAAATATTTCGCCGTCCGAATAAAAACAATCCGAAATTCTGTCGTTTTTTCCAAGCGAAAGTAAAGCCTTTATTTTAAATTCGATTTCGTGCAGGGCAAAAATGCAGAGCGGAGCATAATTATCCGTTACGGTTTTTTCGGCAATGCGCTTTGCCGCGTTAAACCCTACGTTTTTATCGTTATCCGAAAAATAAACGTCGGCGTCAAACGCCTCTGAAAGTATCAACCCGATCTTCCTCGCATTGCCGCGGTAAAACTTACACGCAACCGACGCAGCCAGAGAATACAAAAATCCGAAATTCCCGCTGACGAGCGTATAACCGTTTGTTTTAAACGCGAAAACAAAGTCGTCGCCGCGTTTAAACCCGACGCCGTCTCCGCGATAGGATATTTCGCATTTGCCCGCCTCTCGATTGAATTTTTCTAAGAATTCGCCGTAAATATCTCCGTCCGCTTTAAAGCCTTTTGAAATTTTAAGCGGCAAATACTCACCGTATAAAAGAGCATTCTTAGCGAGTTTATCGACTTCTTCGTTATATTTATCGTTGCTATGCCCTTTTACTTTTACAAATTCGACTTTTACTACGCTCAAATACCTTTTGAGTTCGGATATATACCATGAAGAAATCGGACTTTTTGCCGCCCAGGTTCTATCCGCCCAAAACGCCAGACCCGCGTAATCGTGATAAATTTTAAGTTTATCGAATCCGTTTAAATACGCCCACTTTATCGCGGTTATCGCGCCTATCGCCTCCCCCGCGACGTTTCTGGACGATAAAAATTCTTTATCCTGTCCGAATCCGCTGTATCGCTCTTCTTCGCCGTTTAAAGCAATGGCTATAACGCCGTAAGAATATCCGTTTATCGTCTCTTCGTAACTGCCGTCGGTGTATGCGACGGCGTAACCGGAATTTAAGTCTTTTTTGATCAAGTCGTCGTAATAATCGACGCCGTTTAAATACGCCTCAGCCTCGCTAAGCGAAGAAAAACTCTTATAGGTATACCCCTTCTTACCCGTCATAAAATCCGAGCATTCGTTCCAAGAGGTAAATATTTTGTTCTCTTCGCCCTTAAAGGCGTAAAACTTCGATTTTGCCATAACTCGATATTTATTCGGATCTGAGCGCTTCGACGGGATTCTTTTTAGCCGCGGAGGCAGCCGGAATAAGTCCGGAAATCAACGTCAGAACCACGCTTATCAATACCATTTCCAACGCGTTTAAAGGCGTAAGTCTCGCAATGGCGGAAACGCTTCCGTCCGAAACGGCGTTGACTATAATATTGCCTATAAACGACAAGAGCCAGGTAAACGCCACGCCGAAAATTCCGCTTGAAAGCCCTATAACGACAGTCTCGGCATTGAACAATCTCGAAACGTCTTTTTTGCGTCCGCCAAGCGATCGAATTACGCCTATTTCCTTTACCCTTTCCACTACCGAAACGTAAGTGATTATCGCAACCATTACCGTAGAAACGACGAGCGAAAGCGACGTAAAAACTATAAGCGCAATCGTTATAACGTTTATCACGTTGTTTATCATGTTTACTACGAGTTCCACCTGGTCGGTATACTTAATGTGCTTTCTTTCGCCGAGAGCGATGGTTTTGGTTTTAACTCCGGACTTGCCGTAATCGGACAAATCCTCTTTATAATTATAAAACTTGACTTCGCCGTCTGTGTCGGACTTAAAGCCCATACCCGTAACCGAAATAGCGCCCGAATAACCGTCGTCGCCGGCATAAATCTTTAAAGTTTTCGACTTGTCAAGCCCCGACTTTTTAATGTCGAGCCTGACGGTAAGCCCCTCTGCGGTTACCGCCGCGTCGCCCGAAACGGGCTTACCGTCGCCGCCGATGAGCCGAGCGTCCCCGAAACGGATTTCTCCGTCCGAACCTTGCAACGCGAGCGCGGAAAGCGTCGTTCCCGTAACCGAAGTCGCGGTAAAGTCAATATATTTATACTCCGCCACGGTCAAATCTATTTCGCCTATAAGTGTTTTTTTTGCGATGTTAGCCGATTTTGCCTTAGTTAAGACTTTATCGCCGTCGTAATTCCATTTATCGAGGTAATCGGTAACGAGATATTTATCGTCGAAACTCTTCGGGTATATGCTTATACTCTCCGGCAGATAAGTTCCGCCGACGCCGTTTAGATCCATGGTCTTGCTATTTGCTATCTGCGCGAACATGCCGCTCATTTGCGTTCCGCCTTGAGACGAACCGACGTAAGACATAAACGTGTTCATTATTCCGGAAGAGGACTTCCCGACGAAAACCGTCTTTTGTGTATCATGCCCCTCTTCATCTGAGCCGTCGGCAAAAATATACTTGCCGACTTTTTCGTCGAAATAGGTGTAATCGAGGTTATAATGGATACCGACGTCGATTGCGCCGATTGCAATAAGTCCCGACATTTTCGCGCTGTAAACCGTACCGTGGTCGCGGATGTTTTTTGCGATTTTGGAGTTGAGATTTATCTTTATACTCTCTCTTACCAAATCTTCGGAATAAATAACCCCCGACTTCAAAGATCCGTATGCCAAGTCTTTTTTAGGCTTTACGATAGCGCAAATATTGAGATCGACTCCGCCTTCCCATTCGCCTTCTTCGTAGTTGTAATCATAGCGATGGATAAAATTACCTCCGAGTTCGCCCGATTTATCGCTGTAAATCACGTCGTTCGGATACCAAGTAAATTTTTTACTCACGATTTCTTCGTAAGAAAACTTCATTTTGTCGAGTTCTTCTTTATATTCGCCCTGCATATAGTCGGCGTTGGCTTTATATATGAGATTATAAAATTCCTCTTCGGTATAGTAGCCGAGTTGAGCGAGCATGAGGTCGCTCACTTGTTCGTAGTCGTTTAAAACCAAGACTATATCGTTGTAATTCTTAGGCAGTTCGCCGTACAAAACGTCGTATTGATTTGCTATATAATCCTTATTCCCGACGCCTTGCGAAAAACTCGTTATCAAATTCGTTATATACGACGAATACATTCCGTAGTCGGTCTTTTCAAGGAGCGCGGTATAAGTTTCGGTTATTGCGTTAAGGCTCATACGGCGGTTGAATTTTTCATACCCCGCAGCAGGCTCTTTAAACGCCTTAAAATCAGTATAAAGGCTCGGCATAAGTTCTACGCCGTAATTTAAAAGAATATCGTTATAATACGACTTTGGCATACTTTTGACGTAATTGATATAATCAAAATCAAAATCGTTGGTATAACGCAACTCTTCGAGCGCCGTTTCGTTGGAAACGAGGTAATCAACCATAGAATTGACGTTGACCCAATCGCCGTACTCTAACGCTTTGTACTGCGAAAAAGCGGACGACGCATTCATAAGCGAAGTATAATCGACGCCGCTTTTTTGCACCGTTATGGGATTGCCCGAAAGCAAATCGTCCTGAAAATTCGCAAGATAATCCTTAACGCCTTGCGAAACCGCAAGTACGGATGAAACGCCTATTATTCCTATCGAGCCTGCGACGATTACCAAAATCGTGCGCTTGAGTTTCATCACGAGATTTTTAAACGAAAGTTTAAACGATGTGAAAAAGCCCATTTTCGCGCTCTCTTTATTGTGCGGCGTAGGCTTTTCCTGCTCGGTCGGTTCAAACGGATCGCTATCCTCGATAAGTTCTCCGTCCAAAAGCCTTACTATTCTCGTAGAGTACTTTTCGGCAAGTTCGGGGTTATGCGTTACCATTATAACAAGCCTGTCTTTTGATATTTCGCGTATCAAATCCATTATCTGAACGCTTGTTGCGGTGTCGAGTGCGCCCGTCGGCTCGTCTGCGAGCAAAATTTCAGGGTCGTTTACTATCGCTCGCGCGATCGCTACCCTTTGCTGCTGTCCGCCGGATAATTGATTCGGCTTTTTATTGTATTCGCCGGAAAGCCCTACTTTATCAAGAGCGTGTTTTGCCTTTTCGATTCTATCCTGCTTACTATACCCGGATATTGTAAGCGCAAGTTCCACGTTGCCGAGAATAGTCTGGTGCGGAATCAGATTATAAGTCTGGAAAACGAAACCTATTCTGTGATTGCGGTATACGTCCCAATCGTGATCCGAAAAATCTTTGGTGGACCTGCCGTTTATAATCAAATCTCCCGAAGTATATTGATCGAGTCCGCCGATAATGTTAAGCAACGTAGTCTTACCGCAGCCAGACGGACCGAGTATGGACACAAATTCTTTTTTTCTGAAATTAATGGTAATTCCGCGTACCGCGCGCACGGGCTTACCTGCTACTTCGTAATTTTTTACTATACTTCTTAATTCTAACATAGTCATATTATACAATAATTATAATGGATTTGTCTATCATAAAAACGAAACTTTGATAATTTAACGACGAAAAACTTGTGAAAAAAGTATTTTAAACGCGAAATCAGATAGTATTTGAACAGCGCCGGTTCTTTTTGTGAAAAAAATTTGAAAAATTTTAATAAAAGCGTCAAAAAACATTGACAAATTATTTATAAGGATTATAATTATATTAGCAGTCTGAAGTTGAGAGTGCTAATAATTTAAACGGAGGAGTTTATGATAATTAAACCTTTATACGACTATCTGGTCGTAGATACCGAAGACAAGAAAGAAACGACTAAGAGCGGATTTATACTCCCCTCTGCGTCGGAAAGCAAATACGCCGCCGCAATCGTTAAAGCGGTCGGGGCGGGCGGAAAACTTTACGGCAACGAAGTTTCCGTTACCGTAAAAGTCGGAGACAAAGTGCTTTTTACAGCCGATTCGGCTCAAAAAATCAAGATCGACGGCGAAGAATTTACGATCATCCGTCAATCTGACGTAATCGCAGTTATAGAATAAAAGGAGAATAAATATGGCAAAACAGATTAAATACGGAGAAGACGCGAGAAAGGCTTTGGAAGCGGGCGTAAACACGCTTGCCGACACCGTTAAAATAACTTTAGGACCTAAGGGAAGAAACGTCGTTTTAGACAAGAAATACGGCGCGCCGCTTATAACTAACGACGGCGTAACCATCGCTAAAGAAATTGAACTTAAAGACCCGTTTGAAAATATGGGCGCGCAACTCGTCAAAGAGGTTTCAACTAAGACGAACGACGTAGCGGGCGACGGTACTACGACTGCGGTCGTACTTGCTCAGGCTATGATAGAAGAGGGGCTTAAAAACTTAGCCGCGGGCGCAAATCCGATAGTTTTGAAAAAAGGAATAAGCAAGGCGGTTGACGTTGCCGTAGAAGAACTTAAAAAGATAAGTAAGCCCGTCGAATCGAAGAAAGCGATCGCGCAGGTCGCGTCTATATCCGCAAGCGACGAAAATATCGGCGAACTTATAAGCGAAGCGATGGAAAAAGTCGGCAAGGACGGCGTTATCACTATTCAGGAAAGCAAGACGATGAAAACCGAACTTACGACAGTGGACGGTATGAGTTTCGACAGAGGTTACGCTTCTGCGTATATGGTTACCGATACGGATAAAATGGTTGCCGTTTACGACAATCCCGTTATTTTGATTACCGATAAAAAGATTTCGTCAATTCAAGAGATTTTACCCGTAATCGAACCTATCGCTCAACAGGGACAAAAACTTCTTATAATAGCCGAAGACGTTGAGGGAGACGCTCTTGCGGCGCTTGTAGTAAATAAACTTAAA
>CAMOXE010000132.1 GCA_946628865.1 uncultured Clostridia bacterium
GAAGAGTGGCTAATGAGCGCCGAATATATCATGTCCGAGGGCAACAGACAAGTAATTCTCTGCGAGCGCGGGATAAGGACTTTTGAACCGATGACGAGAAACACTCTCGATCTGTCGGCGATACCGCTTTTAAAAGAACTTACGCATTTGCCGGTAATAGTCGATCCGAGCCACGCGTCGGGAATATCTCGGCTCGTCGAGCCGATGTCGCTTGCGGCGGCGGGCGCGGGCGCGGGCGGACTTATGATAGAAGTCCATAACGATCCTCCGCACGCGCTGTGCGACGGAGCGCAGTCTCTCCGTCCCGAACAGTTCGAGGTCGTAGTCGAAAAAGTAAAGAAGATTTTGCCGCTCGTAGGGAAGGTATACGACTGATGAAAATAGGCGTAATCGGTCTGGGACTTATGGGCGCGTCGTTCGGAAAAGTCGCGAGAAAAAACGGAGCGACGGTTTACGGCTACGATATCGACGAAGAGACGCTGCAAAAAGCGAAACTCGTAGGCGCTATAGACGAAACGGCTGAAACTTGCGAAAAAGATTTGGATCTTCTCGTTATAGCCACTTACGAAGAGCAGTTTTATCCGTCTGCCGAGAGGTTCTTGCCGCTACTTAAACACGGCGGAACAATTATCGACTTTTGCGGCAATAAACGCACTATAGCGCGAGATATGAAAAAACTTGCGGCAAAATACACGGATATAAACTTTATCGGCGGACACCCGATGGCGGGGCGCGAAGTCGCGGGGATAGACAATTCGCTAATAGCCTTGTTTGACGGTGCCTCGATGGTGATAACGCCGATAAAAGCGGACATATTCGCGATCGACGAATTGAAAAAATACTTTTTAAGTCTCGGCTTTAAAGAGGTAGTTATAACCACGCCCGAAAACCACGATAAGAATATAGCGTTCACTTCGCAACTTTGCCATATCGTATCGAACGCGTATATAAAAAGTCCGACGGCTGAAAATCATTTCGGCTACAGCGCGGGCAGTTATAAAGATTTAACCCGCGTTGCGAGGCTTTCGCCGAAGATGTGGACTGAACTTATGATCTCGAACGCCGACAATTTAAAGACCGAACTCGATCTTTTGATCGCAAACCTCGAAAAATACTCCGAGGCGCTGGGTGCGGGCGACAAGGCTGCGCTTTGCGCTCTTCTTGCCGAGGGTAACGACAGAAAAATATCGATAGATAAAGGGAAACTCGAATGAAACGGATTCCGATAGCCGCATCCAAGCCTTACGAGGCGATAATAACCGAGGGTTTTAACGACCTTTTTGCCGAAGTGAACCGCGTTTTCGGCGGCGAAAAGATAGCGGTGATTACCGACGACAATACGCATAGACTTTTTTACGGCGACGTCAAGGCGGCGCTGAAAGGCTATGAAGTCGTAAACGTAAATATAGCGGCGGGCGAGAAGTCGAAAAGCGTCGGGACTTACGCGGAGATACTTTCCGCGCTTGCGTCGGCAAAACTCAAGCGCGGCGACTGCGTTTTAACGCTCGGCGGCGGAGTGGTCGGCGACGTGGGCGGATTTGCGGCGTCGACGTATATGCGCGGCGTAACCTATATTCAATGCCCGACTACGCTTTTAGCCGACGTCGATTCTTCGGTGGGCGGCAAAACCGCGATCGATTTCCCCGAGGGCAAAAACTTAGCGGGGACTTTTTATCAACCGTCGCTCGTGTATATAAATACCGAGTGTTTAAAGACCTTGCCGCCTCGCGAGATCGACTGCGGCATGGGCGAAATAGTAAAATACGCGTTTTTGGATAAAACCGTATCTCTTGCCGACGTCAAGGAACTCAATTATCAAACCTTAATAGAGAAATCCATAAAAATAAAGGCGGATATTGTTTGTAAAGACGAGTTCGACAAAGGCGTCCGCGCGCTTTTAAATCTCGGGCATACCATAGGACACGCGATAGAGGTTGCGTCGGGCTTTACCCTTTCGCACGGGGCTTGCGTAGCGAAAGGAATTGACGCGATAATCGACATATCGACGGACTTTTACGGTTTAAGCGAAGAAAAAACAAACGAAATGAAAGCGCTTTTACGCGCGTATCCGTTCGACTTGGATATAGACTGCGATAAAGAAAAAATAGCGGAGAAAATCGCGCTCGACAAAAAGGCGGAAAAGGGCGGAGTAAAATTCATACTGCTTAAAGGCGTAGGCTCGCCGATTGCGGAAACTTTACCCGTTGAAGAGGCAATCAGATGTTGGCGAAGATAAGACCTTACGCGGCGGATATAGATATAGTCGCTCCGCCGTCGAAATCATACGCGCACAGGCTTATCATTGCCGCGGCGCTCGGCGAAAAGACCGTTACCGTTAAAAACGTAGGTTCTTCCGCCGACGTTCTGGCGACGGCGAGATGCGTCGAGGCGTTGGGGGCGAAAGTCGGGTTTTCAGGTAAAAACGTAGAAATTACGGGAATTTTTGCCTCCGAAAGAATAAAAACCGCCGTCTTAAACTGCGGCGAAAGCGGTTCTACGTTGCGCTTTTTAATGCCGATTGCCGCAGCGCTCGGCATAAGCGCGAAATTTACGGGCGAGGGCAGACTTTTATCCCGCCCGAACGAAATACTCTTTTCGCTTTTAAAAACACATGGGGTAGACGCAAACGGCTACGAGATTTCGGGAAGACTCAAAAGCGGCGATTTCGTCGTCGACGCGAGCGTAAGTTCGCAATATATAACGGGGCTTATGCTTGCTCTTCCGCTCATTTCGGGCGATAGCGAAATTATTTTAAAGGGGAAGCCCGTCAGCGAGAACTATATAGATATAACTTTCGACGTGCTCGATCTCGCGGGCATAAAATACGAAAAAAGCGAGAGCGCTATAAAGATTTTCGGAAACCGAAGATTTGATCTTCCCTCCGAAGTAACTTGCGAGGGAGACTGGTCGGGCGCGGCGTTTCCGCTCGTTATCGGGGCTATATCCGGCAAGGCGAAAGTCGGCGGGCTGAATTGCAATTCGGCGCAAGGCGATAAAAAAATAGCGGATATTTTAGCGCAGGCGGGCGCGAATTTAAGTTACGACGGCGAAAAATATACGGCGACGAAAAGCGAGATTAGGGCGTTTAAAGCGGATATGGAAAATTGTCCGGACTTAGCGCCGATAGCGTGCGTTTTGGCGGCGAAAGCGAAAGGGGAAAGCGAGATAAGCGGCGTTTTGCGCCTTAAAATAAAAGAGAGCGACCGATTAAAGGCGGTATGCGATATGCTTACGGTTGCGGGCGTGAAATTTTCTTTCGACGGCGAAAAGTTTAAAATATCCGGCGGCGAAACTCTCGGCGGAGAGTTTAACGGATATAGCGACCACAGAATAGTAATGGCGGCGACTGCGCTCGCAATATCTTCGAGCGGCGAAAGCGAAATTTCGTGCGCCGAAGCAACGGCGAAGTCGTACCCCGAATTTTTCGAGGCGATAGCGGGAGGTAACAATGTCGAAGTGGTGCGGTAAGAAAATAAGCGTGGAAATTTTCGGCGAGTCACACTCGGAAGAGATAGGCGTGAGGGCGAGCGGACTTCCGGGGTTTAAAATCGATGAAAAAACTCTGAAAGAATTTACCTCGCGCCGCTTGGCGGGCGGCGGAGTTTATTCCACTTCGAGGGTGGAGGCCGACGCGCCGATTTTTATAAAAGGCTACGATAACGGCACTATAGGCGGAGATTTCGAGGCGATAATAAAGAATACGAACGTGCGTAGCGGAGATTATTCATTGCTATTCGGTAAGCCCAGACCGTCGCACGCGGACTACTGCGCATACGTTAAAGACGGCGTTCTCGATTTTAGCGGCGGCGGCAGGTTTTCGGGCAGACTTACCGCACCGCTCGTGCTTTTGGGCGGGATATTGAAACAATATCTGCAGTCGCGGGGAATAAGGATATATTCTTACATTTCTCAAGTCGGCAAAATAAAGGGCAAGTCGTATTTTGACGGTGTAGACGAAGAAGAACTTAAACTACAGCGCGATTTTCCCTCTCTTAGCCGCGCCGACGAAATGCTCGCCGAAATTTTTGCGGCAAAGGCGGACGGCGATTCCGTTGGCGCTGTGGCGGATTGCGTTATAAAAGGCGTTCCTGCGGGGCTTGGAAACGATTATTTCGAGGGTTTGGAGAGCAAAATTTCTTCGCTCGTATATGCCGTACCCGCAGTTAAAGGCGTAGAGTTCGGCATGGGGTTTTCGTTTGCCGAAATGCTCGGCAGCGAGGCGAACGATCCGTGGCGCTATCAAAGCGGAGCAGTCGAGTCGCCGACCAACAATTCGGGCGGAATAAACGGCGGAATTTCCAACGGTATGGATATAACTTTTAAGGCGGCGTTCCGACCCACGCCGTCGATTGCAAAAAAACAAGAGACGGTAGATCTCATAAAAAAAGAAAATACGACGATAATTATCGGCGGCAGACACGACGCTTGCGTCGCGGTGAGGGCGCTCCCTGCGATCGAGAGCGCGGCGGCGATAGCAATCGCGGATGAAATGGAGATATAACATGGCAAAAATCGATGAGTTAAGGAAAGAAATCGACGACATCGACGATAAACTTTCCGCGCTTTATATAAAGCGCATGCAAGTTAGCAAAGCAATAGGCGAAGAAAAGGCAAAAACCTCGTCGCCTATAAACGTTTCCGCCCGCGAAAAGGAAGTGCTGCTAAGAGTTACCAAAAATGCGCCGGAAGACCAAAAACTCTATTTAAAGCAACTATACGAGGACATTTTTATTCAGAGCAAGTCCTACCAAGGTAAATTTTGCGAAGTCAAGTCTAAAGTGGCTGAGAAATTGAGGTCGAAACTTTCGGGAGGCGAAGAGAAATTCCCCGTATCGGCGAGCGTGGCTTGCCAAGGCGTAGTCGGCGCATACGGCGGAGTGGCGGCGGAAAAACTTTTCGCGCTCTCCGACGTTACTTATTTCAAGACTTTCGACGCGGTGTTTTCCGCCGTGGATAAGGGGCTTTGCGACTACGGCGTTTTGCCGATTGAAAACAGTACGGCAGGCTCTGTCGCCGAAGTCTACGACTTAATGAAAAAACACAGTTTTTATATCGTAAAGAGCGTGCGCGTAAAAATTTCGCACGTCCTCGCCGCGAAAAAAGGCGCTAAGGCGGAGAATATAAAGACGGTTTTATCGCACCCGCAGGCACTCGCGCAATGTTCTCGGTTTTTGGAAAGCGCGAAAGTTAAAATTTCCGAGGCGGAAAATACGGCGGTCGCCGCCGAAAAAATCGCCAAAGGTAGCGACGAAACGGCGGCTGTAATTTGCAGCAAAGACTGCGCCGACCTTTACGGACTGTCGGTTTTAAACGCCGACGTCATGAACGCCAAAGACAACTATACGCGGTTTATCTGCATTTCCAAGGACTTAAAAATATTCGGCGGAGCCGACAAAATAAGCGTAATGACGAGTTTATCGAATAAACCGGGCAGTTTAAACAAGACGCTCAGCCGATTCGCCTCGCTCGGACTAAACCTGACGAAACTCGAATCCCGTCCCATCGGCGGATACCCGTTCGAGTTTATGTTCTATTTCGATTTCGAGGGCGATATATCCAGCGAGGGGGTACTCAGTCTTTTGTCGGAAATGGAAAACGCGTCTGATAAATTCGTATTTTTAGGCAGTTACAAAGAGGTATTGCAATGAGATATTGTCTTATAGGGGAGCGGCTTTGCCACAGCAAGTCTAAGGAGATACACGGCTATATGGGTATCGGGTACGACCTGGTGGAATTAAAACCGTCCGAACTTGAAAACTTCGCGAAAAACGACTTATACGCGGGTTTTAACGTAACGATTCCCTATAAAAAGGCGATAATTAAGTATCTCGACGAATTGGACGAAACGGCAAAATCGATAGGGGCGGTGAATACGGTTTTAAAACGGAACGGCAAACTCGTCGGCTACAACACCGACCTTTTCGGCATGGAGTATATGCTTAATTCGGCAGGAATAGACTTGTCCGAAAAGGCGGTTATGATACTCGGTACGGGCGGAACGAGCGAGACGGCGAAAGCGGCGGCGAGAGAACTCGGCGCGGCGAAAATCTACGTCGTCGGGCGGAAAAGCGAGATAAATTACGAAAACTGCTATGAAAAGACGGATACCGAAGTGATAATAAACGCCACGCCCGTCGGCATGTATCCGAATATCGACCAAAAGCCGTTAGAGGTAAGCAGATTTCCAAGACTTACAGGCGTTGCGGACTGCATTTATAATCCTGCCGAAACTCTGCTTTTAAAAGACTGTAAGAAACTCGGAATAAATTGCTGTTCGGGTATGGCTATGCTCGCGGCGCAAGGTGTTAAGGCGGAGGAGATTTGGCTCGGCAAAAAGACGGATAATCGTATTATAGATAGACTTATAGATGTTTTAAAGGGAAAACTATGAAGATTTTGGTAATAAACGGAGTAAATCTCAATATGCTCGGAATACGCGAAGTGGACCTTTACGGCAAAAGGGATATAAAAGCCTTAGAGCGCTATTGCAAAGAAACGGGAAAAAGCGTCGGGGTAAAGGTTAAGACTTATCGCTCGAATTACGAGGGAGCGATAGTTACCGCCGTGCAAAAAGCGTTGGGCAGATACGACGGAATAGTCATAAACGCCGGCGCGTACACGCACACGAGCGTTGCTATACTCGACGCGCTTAAAGCCGTTCGCATCCCGACAGTCGAAGTGCATTTGACGGATATAAACGCGAGAGAAGAGTTCAGGAAAAGGAGTTTCATATCTCTTTACGCCGAAAAAGTCATAGTCGGCAAGGGGTTCGAGGGCTACAAAGAGGCGATTTTATATCTTAATAATAAAATAGCCCGGTAAATCCATATCCGAACTTGCCTTGAATAAGTCTTTTGCGCTCTTTTTTTGTAAATTCTCACTTGACTTATAAATAACCGTCCGAAAACGGTTGCAATTTTGCGCGACATATTATATAATTAAGAAAAGAAGGTTTTCGGCAAACACTTCTGAATAAAAAAACCGAGGTAAAAAATGAATAAGTTTTCAACAAAAATGTTGACACGGGCGGGAGTTATAGCCGCCCTTTATGTAGCCTTGACTTACGCGTTTTTCCCCATATCTTTCGGCGGGGAGCAAGCGCGCATTTCCGAGGCTTTAACTATTTTGCCGCTTTTTTATATCGAGGCGGTACCCGCGCTGTATATCGGATGCCTTATATCCAACCTGATGGGCTTAGGCGTATACGATATACTTATCGGCTCGCTTGCGACGCTCATTGCCGCAACGGCTACTTATTATATAGGAAAGACGAATTTAAATAAGCACGTCAAAATCTTTTTGGGGATAATCCCGCCGATTATCGTAAACGCTTTGATTATTCCGCTCGTTATCTACCTTTCGGGCGGGCTTGAAAAGGCGTATTTTCTTCAAGCACTTTTAATCGGCGCGGGCGAACTCGCGGTTACTGCGACGCTCGGCGTCGGGCTGTATTATTCCGTTTGGGCGATGCGCGAAAGGAAAATAGGCGTAATGCTTTGATCGAAGATTTTTCAAGACGTTTGCCGAGAGTTTTGAAAAATTTAATTTTATGCGAAAAATCGTTTGACATTTTTCGCGGTATGTGTTAATATGATTAGGATCTTTAAGAGCGATACGGAGATATCGGCAAGATTTAACTTAAACGTAAGTTTTCACTATACGATTAATTTACCTTGCCGTAAAATGCGGTAAGGTATTTTTTTGAAAATTTTTTAAGGAGGAGTTTTATGAAACTCGCTTATAACGTAACAGATAAACCCCCTATAGCAAAGACGATTCTTTTTGCTTTGCAGCAACTGCTTGCGATTCTTGCGGCTACGATAGCCGTTCCTATGATCGTAGGTAACGGAATGTCTCAGTCGGCGGCGCTTTTCGGCGCGGGCGTAGGCACGCTTGTATATCTTCTTTTCACGAAGTTCAAAAGCCCGGTATTCCTCGGCTCGTCGTTCGCGTTTTTAGGCTCGATGTTCGCGGCGTTTGCCGGCGGCGTATCTATGTCGGTCGGTTTCCTCGGTTTAATTATCGGTGCGGTATTTGCCGGACTTGTGTATGTGATTATCGCCGTAGTAGTTAAATTCGTCGGTACGGGTTGGATAAACAAATTGATGCCTGCGGTCGTTATCGGACCCACGGTTGCGATTATCGGGTTATCTCTTGCGGGAAATGCGGTAGGCGATCTTACTTCTTCGGCTTTCGATTCCGGCGTTTCCGCTTACGTTATGGACTTGCACGGAATACTTTGCGTAATTTGCGGTCTCGTAACGCTTGGTGCGACTATCGCCGCGTCGGTATACGGAAAGAAAACTCTTAAAATGATACCGTTCATTATCGGTATTCTTGCCGGATATATCGTAGCGACTTTGTTTACCGTATTCGGTTATCACATAGGCAAAAATGCAAGTTTCCTTATCGTTGACTTCTCCAAATTCGCAGATATGAAATGGTATCCCGAATTTACTTTCATCAAGGCTTTTAGCGGTAACTACGATTTCGGAACGGTCGGTAACTTCGGTTCTTACCTCGCAACGATCGCCGTTGCGTATATACCTGTCGCGTTCGTAGTATTCGCGGAACATATCGCGGATCACAAGAACCTTTCCTCGATAATCGAGAAAGACCTTCTTGTAGAACCCGGACTTGACAAAACCCTTCTCGGCGACGGCGTCGGCTCGATGGCGGGTGCGTTCTTCGGCGGCTGCCCGAACACCACTTACGGCGAGTCCGTAGGCTGCGTAGCGATAAGCGGAAACGCGTCGGTTACCACTATAATTTGCACGGCGATTATGGCGATCGTTGCCTCGTTCATTGCTCCGTTCGTAACCTTCCTTGCGACGATTCCGTCCTGCGTAATGGGCGGCGTGTGCATCGCGCTCTACGGCTTTATAGCGGTAAGCGGTCTTAAGATGATACAGAAAGTAGACCTTGAAGATAACAGAAACCTCTTCGTCGTAT
Source organism: uncultured Clostridia bacterium (assembly GCA_946628865.1). GTDB lineage: Bacteria > Bacillota > Clostridia > Christensenellales > Borkfalkiaceae > UBA10281. The sequence continues at coordinate 8,953 of CAMOXE010000132.1, forward strand.
CGGTCGTCTTAATAGCGGGCGTAGGCAGTATGGGACTTAACTTCGGTAAAATCACGCTCACCGAAATTGCGGTCGCGCTCATCCTCGGAATACTTACCAACGTTCTCTGCTCGATAGGCAAAAAGAAGAACGCCGACAAAGAATAATAAGAATTTTAACAAAACCGCGTTTTCGGAAAAAATTTTCCGAAAACGCGGTTTTTTCGTTGACAAAATCTGAAATCCGTAATATAATAATAACAGTTGAACAATTATTCAATCGTTATGAGAGGAAAGATGCAAGAGATAGAGATTTGCGAAGTGGAAAATACGCATAAAGGTGCGATCGAAAAGGCGAAAAAAGCGATGCCGAGTCAAGACGAGTTGTACGACGTGGCGGAACTTTTCAAGGTATTCGGAGACAGTACGAGGATAAATATACTCACCGCGCTGTTTGAAAGCGAAATGTGCGTGTGCGACATCGGCGAAACTTTGGGTATGACCAAGTCCGCGATATCGCACCAACTGAGGATACTCAGGCAAAACAAACTCGTAAAATCGCGCAAAGCGGGGAAAGAAGTTTTTTATTCGCTTGCATACGAACACGTCGTAAAGATTATTGAAATGGCTATCGAGCATATAGAGGAGTAAGTAATGCGAAAGACATATGAATTGAGAGATCTCGACTGTGCGCATTGCGCGGCGAAAATGGAAGAGGGGATATTAAAGATAGACGGCGTAAAATTCGCGTCGGTAAGTTTTATAATGCAAAAACTTACGCTTGAGGCAAACGACGAAGATTTTGACGAAATTTTAAAAAGGGCGGTCAAGATTTGTAAGAAAATCGAGCCCGACTGCGAGATAGTTTTATGACCGGAAAAGAGAAAAAGCGCTTGAGAAAAATTTTGATAGCCGCGGCGGCGTTTTCGGCGGTATGGGCGGCGGACAAGATTTTCGATTTGGCAAGTATTTTAGGCGGCGGCGTTGGGTTTTTACTTCCGCTCGCGCTATACATATGCGTGTATATCTACATAGGTTACGACGTAGTCGTATCCGCGGCGAAGAACGTCGCAAACGGTCAGGTATTCGACGAAAAGTTTTTAATGGCGATAGCCTCGCTCGGCGCGATAGCGCTTGCGGTTTACGGCGGAATTACGGGAACTGGTTTTGACGGCGCGGAAGAGGCTTGCGCGGTGATGATACTGTATAAACTCGGCAACTTTTTCGAGCATTACGCAACCGGCAAGGCGAGAAATTCCATAACCAAACTTTTGAAACTAAGACCCGACCGCGCCTCGGTTTTAAGGGGCGGTGAGTTTACGGAAGTAAGTCCCGAAGACGTCAAAATCGGCGAGCAAATCGAGGTAAAGCCCGGCGAAAGAGTTCCTCTCGACGGCGTGGCTTGCGGCGCGTCGCTTTTAGATACGAAAGCGCTTACGGGCGAGAGCATGCCCGTGGAGATTTCCGAGGGCGACGAGGTTTTAAGCGGCAGCGTGAATTTAACGAACAGGCTTGTGCTTACCGTAAAGACCGAGTTCCACGATTCGACGGTAAGCAAGATACTGTATCTCGTCGAGCAGGC
>CAMOXE010000133.1 GCA_946628865.1 uncultured Clostridia bacterium
GGCGTCGGAGGCAGAGGCGCAGAGGGCGTATTACGATTTCGTCGGCTACGTCGACAATATAGATACGGATATGAGCAAGTTTTTCGTGTCGGGCGATAAAGAGGGCAGACAAAAGATACTCGGAGAACTCATGGTAAAGAGTTCTTTGGCGGACGCGGCGCTTTCTCAACTGCCGATGCACGACGAGGCGAAATATCTCACTTCAAAGTATATCAACCAAATCGGAGATTACGCAAAATACCTCAATAATCGACTTATAGAGGGGCAAACGCTTACGCAAGACGACTATTCGCGTTTAAGCGACTTATACGAGATAAACGTTCGGCTTAAAAATTCGCTCGGCGAACTAAACGCCGAAATGGCAAAGGGCTACGATTTTTCTTCGCTTACCTCCGGCGTCGACGGCGACGCGATAACCGAAAGGTTTACGGATATGGAAAATTCCGCGAAAGACTATCCCGAAATGATTTACGACGGTCCGTTTTCCGACGGTCTGGACGGGATTAAACCCAAAGGTCTGAATTACGAAAACGTGACCGAAGAAGAGGTGAAAGGGAAATTCAAGTCGCTGTTTACCTTTTACGATATGGACGGTATCGAAGTCGTCGGAAAGAGCGAAAACGGAAAGATAGAAACCTTTAACGTAAAAGGCGATATAAAAGAGGGCGGAGAGGCTTACGCTCAGTTTTCGGTAAAAGGCGGAAAACTCGTGCTCTTTACCGCGTTCAGAGATTGCAAAAACGAAAACTACGGCGAAAACGAGTGCCAAAAAACGGCGGAGGAATTTTTGAAAAACGCGGGCTTTAACGATATGAAACTCGTCTGGGAGTATTCCGCCGGCAACACGATGCACTACAACTTCGTCTACGAAAAAGACGGCATACTGTTCTATCCGGACATGGTAAAGGTAAACGTTTGCCGCGAGACGCTTAGAGTCAGCGGCGTAGACGCGGACGCCTACTATATGAATCATACCGAAGAGAGGGATTTCGGAACTCATTTGAAGTCGATGGAAGAGGCGGCGGCGAAACTCGATAATAAACTCGCCGTTAAATCCGCCGACGCGGTGGTAATACCGATAGGAAACGGCAAAGAGCGCGCCGCATACGAATTTATCGCGACTTACGGCGGCTCGACCTATTACGTTTATATAGACGCCGAGACTTTAAAGCAAGCGGATATATTCAAAGTAATAGATACCGCCGAGGGAAGATTGCTCATATAAGATAATATTTTTCAGGTTTTTTTCGGCGGCGCGCCCGTTTTAGGGCGCGCCGCCGAAATTTGTGTTTAAAAACGCTCGCTAAAAATAAAAAAAAGTGGTATAATCGTTTTATGGAAATAAAGATAAAGAGATTAAACGAAAGGGCAACCCTTCCGCGCTATGCGAGCGAGGGCAGCGCGGGGGCGGATCTCACTTCCGCCGAAAGCGAGGATATAACGATAAATCCGTCCGAAACGGTTTTTATCGGCACGGGCATAGCGGCGGAAATCCCCCAAGGCTACGTCGGACTCGTTTACGCTCGGAGCGGAATATCGTGCAAGCGCGATCTTGCGCCCGCGAATAAGGTCGGCGTTATCGACAGCGATTACAGGGGCGAAATCAAAGTCGCTCTCCACAACCACGGCACGAAGCCGCAGACCGTGTTAAAAGGCGAAAGAATAGCGCAACTTTTGATCGCGCCTTGTCCCGTTGCGAATTTTATCGAGGCGGACGAGTTGGATTGCACCGTTCGCGGCGAGGGCGGTTTCGGCTCTACGGGTAAAGCCTGACAAGCGTTTTCGCTTACATAAAAATCGAAATATGCTCATTTTAGGTTTTAAAAACGTTGACAAAGTGTTTTAAATAGTATAAAATATTATATGACTTATTATGCGGATAGGCGGCTAAAGCCGCTCGTCCTTTTCTTGCAAGGAGAAATCTATGAAGAAATCTTCAATCTTACTGACGCTTATTATCGCGCTTACTTTCGCGATATCGTCGTTTAGCACGGTAGCGTTTGCCGTAAGCTACCCGGTGCATTACCATCTTACGGACGAGAACCTCGGAGCGGCTAACGCCGCGGTCGCCAATGCGGACAAGACCGGAACGACTTTCACTATCCCCAAAGACGAAATGCGCAATCTTATAGACATAGACGAAGACCGTATATCCTCCAAAGACTTCTTAAGAGTAGATTTATATGTTATCAAGCCTCAAGGCAGTATACCGACTTCGGCTACGAGTTCCAAAACTGACGGGACTTATCCGACCATTTCGCTTGACAAATCGGGAACTTACAGATTCTGGATATTGTACGGCAACCTCGCTTACGAAAAGCGTGACAGATATATGATGTTTACCGATGACGATAATAAGATGGACACCGAGGGTATTACCCTTAAGGATGACGGTTGGTATGATGACGACGGTATAAAAAAGATTCCCGTATTTTCTTTTGAATACGAACACGAGGACAATCTGACGATAACCGCGTCGGGAACGAGCGAGGACGGCGTTGTAAACCGCGCGTATACGGACATTACTTTTAATATTTCACACGGCACGCTTGCCGCTAAAGACGGGCTGAAACTCGAATACAGTTCGGACAGCACCGACGGCGAGAAAGGGACTTGGGCTGCGGCGACGGTCGAGGACGCGGAATTCGACGAGAGCAAATTTACCTTGACTTCAATATCGTTTACGCCGAAAAAGAGAGGCTATTTCAGAGTTGTATGTACCGCGGAGGCCGACGATAAAGACGAGGTAAAGAAAGCGTACGCCACGGTTTACGTCAGCAAGGAATATACCGAAGTTAAACTCGTAGACACGAGACTTAGAGACTTTTTGAAGAACAACTGGAAATCGCTTATATTCTTAGGGCTTGCTCTGCTCAGTCTTATCGGAATAGTAGTCGTAGCGCTGTATAAACCGAAGGACGCGCCGGCAAAGAAAGCGGTCGTTAAAGAGGACGACCAAGCAGAAATCGACGAAGGCGACGCGACGGAGGCGGAGGTCGCCGAAGAAGAGAGCAACGCGACGGAGGCTGAGAACGCCGAAGAAGAAAGCGCGCCGGTCAGTGAGGACGAGACTTACGAAGAAGAGGCTGCCGAGGACGTGCCGGAACAAGAGGAAACGACTGAATCCGCGCAAGAGATAACGGAAAATACCGAGACTTCGGAAATCAATGACTCTTCCGAAAAGAACGAAAACGAATAATTCGTTCAATCTTATTTTTAACCGACCGAGGCGAGCGCAGAAAGCGCTCGCCTCTTACAATGACTTTAAAAGGAGAAACCCGTAATGAAAAATTCAGCGAAAAAACTTGCTTTTGCGGCGGTGTTCGTCGCGCTTATCGTCGTGGGGGCGTTCATAACGATACCCGTCGCCCCCGTTCCGTTTACCCTGCAAACGCTGTTCGTGCTTATGGCGGGCGCGTGTTTGGGCGGAGTTTGGGGGCTTATCTGTGTCGCTGTCTACATAGCCATGGGGCTTATCGGCTTGCCTGTTTTTGCGGGCGGCGGATCAGGCTTTTCATACGTTTTAAAACCGTCGTTCGGCTTTACGATAGGCTTTGCGGTCGCGGCGTTTTTAGTCGGCGCTATAGTAAAAAAAGATCCGAAGATAAAGAACACGAAACTCTTATTCGCGCTCGGCTCGGGAACTTTGGTAATATACGTTTTCGGTATACTTTACTATATAATCATTCAGCGCGTTTATTTCGGTAACGGCGTGGATTTTTGGCACGTTCTGCTCTATTTTTGGATAATATTTATTCCGTCGGATATAGTCAAATGCGCGATAGCGTTTTTTTCGCTGAAAAAAGTGTTGCCCGTCATTTACAAATAATTGACATAACACTCAAAATATATTATACTTAATGTAATAAATCAGAGAGGTAATCGTTATGTTCTACATATATAAAGATATGGGAAGCATCATTGCGGCGCTTAAAAACAAGAAATGGCGCTTGGTAAACGCCGAAATTGCGGCGTTTAAAGGCGTTGAAATCGTGTACGTCCGCACCGTTTACGGAAAAGAACTTGAAGAGGCGGAAAAACCCGCCGCCAAAGTCGTAATTCCCGCCGCCGAAGAAATAATCGAAGAAATGCCCGAGGCGGAAGAAACAGTCGAAAAAACGACGGAAGAAATCGAAGAAGTACCTCTTGAACTCTCTGAAGAAGAGACCGAAACCGCGCTCATGGAAGAGGGCAGTTTAGACGGAAGTCGCGAGGAAGTCGAAGAACTCGCCGCGATAGAAGACGCGAAAGAGCAAGAGCCGACCGTTGAAGAGACGGACGAAGTTGCCGAAGAGGAGCAAGTGCCGACCGTTGACGAGGCGGAAAAAGTTTCCGATAAAGAGCAAGAGCCGACAGCCGAGGAAGTAAAAGCGGAAAAGCCCGAGAGTGAGGCTGAAGAGGCGGAAAAGGCAGAAGAGAGTGCCGCGCCGAAGAAAGAAGAGTTTAAACTCACCGCGCCGGAAAACGCGGCAGAGTTGATGTCGAAGATGTGTACTAAGAGGGCGAGAAAACTTATCTACCGTCCGAACGAAGAACTGTTTTCGATGACGTGCGAGGTTCTCGGCACGGATAAAAACAACGAAGAAAAGATAAACGTAAAAAAGATACTCGAGGCGGAGATAAAAGAGGGCTTGAAACTCGGATACCTCGACAAGTTCGACGGCTTAAAGGGCAGCGAACTTAAAGAAGAGTACGAAAACGATACGGTCTACGAACTTGCCGAGCAAGAGTTTAAGCGCACGGGGCTTTTATTCGACGGAAAGAAAGTAAAGGTATATATCTATGATTGGGATTTAAAATCCTGCCACCACATAGGCTATATTGCCGACGAATATGCCGAGCAGGTAAAGCCGTATCTTCTTGACAGCGAGAAATACAGTTTCGACGTTATCGGCATAATAACCGGCGGGAAGTACAAGAAAATAATCAAGGACCCCGAAACCGGCAAGATAACGGTTGAAAAGGGCAACGACGGAAAACTGGGCGTCGAACTCGACGTAACGATAATAAACAGAAAAGATTAAACGGCAAAAGAAAGGTAATGAAGTTACCTTTCTTTTGTAAAAACGGAAAACGGGATATGTATAAAAGAATAATCGTAAAGGTAGGCTCTTCGAGTTTAGTCGGCGAAGATTTGTCCGTGAACGAGCGGGTTTTCGACGTTTTGATGCGCGCTTTTAAGGGTCTGAAGGGCTTAGGCGTAGAGCCGTGTCTGGTAACGAGCGGCGCGATAGCGATAGGCAGAAACGTCCTCGGGCTCGATAAAAAGCCCCGCGAAATGGGCTTAAAGCAAGCCTGCGCGGCGGTGGGACAAGCAAAACTGATGGAGAAATACAATTCCTATGCCGAGAAATACGGTCTGACGCTCGGACAGATACTCGTCAATCACGACGATTTTCAATTCCGCGGCAGAATGTTGCACTTGTCCGACACGCTCGACAGTATGTTTAAAAGCGGCGTTATCCCCGTAGTCAACGAGAACGACGCGCTCGCCGTCGACGAGATAAAGGTGGGCGACAACGATACTTTGGCGGCGCTCATAACGCCTATGGTAGGAGCGGAACTTTTGGTGCTGTTTTCGGACATAGACGGACTTTACGACAAAAACCCAAAAACGGATAAGACCGCGAAACTCATTCGCCGCGTCGATAAAATCGACGAAGAGACGTATGCGTTTGCGGGCAAGAGCAGTACCGAAGTCGGCACGGGCGGTATGGAGACGAAATTGAACGCCGCTGTTATCGCGACTACGGCGGGGAGCGATATGGTCATCTGCAATTCTTCCCGAATAGAAAGGCTTGCGGATATAGTCTGCGGCGAGGAGATAGGCACGTTTTTCAGTCGCGGGCGGGGCATAAGTTCGAGAGACCATTGGATAATCTTCAAGACTAATTCCGCAGGGAAAATAGTGGTGGACAGCGGGCTTAAAGCCGCGCTTAAACTTAAAAAGGTCTCGATATTGCCTACGGGTATAACGGACGTTATAGGCAGGTTCGATAAGGGCGCAATAGTCGAGATAGTATCCGACGACGGCGCGCCGATAGGCAAAGGAATAACGAAATTTTCTTCTGACCTAGTTTCGGCGATAAAGGGCAAAAAAGGCGAAGAAATAACCGAAATATTAGGCTATAAGTGCAAAAACGAAGTGGTGCATGCGAGCGATCTCGTGGTTTTCGGCGGTGATTATTATGGACGAATTATTAAATAAATGTAAAAAAGCGCAGAGCGGTCTTTTATCGCTCGGCGCAAAAGAGCGGAGCGGACTTTTGGTAAAGATAAAGTCGGCGATAGAGAAAAACGCCGCGGAAATTTTGCGCGCCAACGCAGAGGATATGAAAAACGCCGCGGAAAGCGGCATGGCGGACGCGATGAAAGACAGATTGCGCTTGGACGAAAAGCGAATTTCCGAGATAGCGAAAGGCGTTGAAGAAGTCGCCGCTCTTCCCGATTACGTCGGCGAA
>CAMOXE010000134.1 GCA_946628865.1 uncultured Clostridia bacterium
AAATTATTTTTGACGGAGACGTTGAGACGGCTATTAAAATTTACAGCGAAAATTAGACGATAGCGATAAATTTTTCACAAATCGAACACAATTGCGGAAATTGGGGCGAAAGGCGGGTATCCCGCTTGAAAATCGCTCCAAAAGTGGGTTTTAACTCACTTTTCTTATCCTGCCCAAATAGTGATTCACTTTCTCGGGGTGAGCGCTATTTTTTTTGCGCTCTTTTTCGCCTTAAAAGCATAAAAAACGTTAATACGATACGCATTTCTGTGAAAAACTTTTCACGCTTATCTTACAAAAATTTCATAAAAAATTTTTTAAAATTGGCTTGACAGAAGCGGTGTTTTCGAGCTACAATAACTTACCATTTGAATTTTTACGCTGTGGAGGTGGTAGCATGAAGCGTTTATACAAAATAAAATTTCAAGGAGGGATTGCCGATACTTTGCAACTCAAAGAGGGCGCAAACTGCGCCTTGCGGCGCAAATAAAAATATAATCGTAAAAATTTAATGGCGAGCGTTCTCTCGGTTAGATTTATTTTAAATGGACAAAATCAAATTGGGAGAAACGAAATATGATAAAGGAAGTAATTGTTGAAATAGACGGGAGAGAACTTGCACCCGACGAATATAAAGAGTATATTTGCACGAGTAAATTGGTGGACGAAATAGTGAGCGCCGTTTACAAGCGCTGCGTCGGTAAAAGTTAAAGGGGCGAATGAAAGAGAAGAGCAAAGCGATAAAATTTGCGTTTCCGCTGTATGACGAGATAGACGATAGCCTCGCAAATATTACGGCTGTCTATCTTCGGGTGTCTACCGATATGCAGGCGCAGGAAGGATACGGACTTGACGTGCAGTATAACGCCATAGAGCGATACGTCAAGGCGTTCGATATACCTAACCCTATAATCTTTATAGACGACGGTTATACCGGTGTAAACGACGAAAGACCGGCGTTTAAAAAGATGCTTGCGCTGATGAAAGTCGGGAGAATAAAATTCGTAATAGCGTATTCCTTGGATAGGGTAGGCAGAACTCAAATGCTTATCTTACGTTTTTTGAAAGAAGACTGCGTAAAGGCTGGGTGTGATTTTTTAGCCGTTAAAGAAAACGTAGATTCAAGGAACAAGCAGACGTACATGATACTCATATCCATACTTTCGATGTTTGCCGAACTCGACCACGACTCGATTGTCGCAAAACTCACGCTCGGCAGAGAACAACGCGCGAGCGAGGGACATTGGAAAGGCGGCGGTATACCGCCTTACGGATATACTTATTCAAAAGAAGCGGATAATTTAGTCGTAGACGAAGTTGCGGCAAAGAACATCAAGCGAATTTTCGATATGTACGTCGGCGGCGGATATTCGCCGAGACAAATCGCCGAAATTTTGGGATTAAGCGGAGATACGACCGTCTTTAATATATTGAAAAACAGAACCTATCTCGGCGAGATAACTTTCAGGGGAAAACAGTATAAGGGAAAACATACGCCGCTGATTACCGAAGAGACGTTTAAGGAAGCGCAAGCGCTGATTAAAAAGAACGGCAATTCTCACGGTCCGTCGAAGTATTTATTGTCGTCTTTGCTTTTCTGCGGCAATTGCGGCGCAAAGATGCGGTATATGAAATGGGGAAAGGGGAAGAACGCTAAACTGAAAATTCTTTGCTATTCGAGATTTCCATCTTCAAAAGAGCAACTTGTAAAAAACGCAGATTGTCCTAACTTTGTCTACGACGCCGAGCAAGTGGAAGAGATAGCGGCGGCAAAACTTATGGAATTTGCCGTTAAGTATTCGGAAGATTTGGGCGATAAACAACTTATAGAAGGGGATATTATCTCGATACTGAATAAGCGGCTCGAAACTTTAAAGACCGAATACCAAAGGTGTCTGAACGCATACCGCAAAATAGGCGACGAGAATATTTTAGAGCAGGCGGCGGACGTGGACAGAGAGTATAAAAAGGTCGAGCGAGACATTTTGGAAGAGCGACAAAAGCAGACGATACTCGAAAAAATCGATAAGGACAACAACGTGATAAAGAGTTTACCTGCGACTTGGCAAAAGATGTCGGACGGCGAGAAACAGAAGATAATGAGGAACATTATCGGGAAAATAGTTTTAACAACGGGAACTATGCGGCTTGTGCTTAACAAAACTCAATACGAAAAGACGCTTTCGAGCGAATAAAATATCCGAGCGGAAACAGGATAACTGTTTCCGCTCGGATCATATAGAGATTGTTTTAAATTTTCAGTTGGGAGAACACTTCGCCGATAGGGGCGTTTATTTCCAAGTCCTTTTGCTTATCAAGCGGCAAAGACAAAGGCTCTTTGTTTATTACGACAAGGTGTTTACCTCTAAAATATCTTACAAACGACGCCGCAGGGTAGACGGTTAAAGAAGTTCCGCCTATTATTAAAACTTCTGCATTTATTATTGCGTTAATTGCGTTTTCGACGGCTCTTTCCGGTAAAGATTCTTCGTAAAGCGTTACGTCGCATCTTACCATGCCGCCGCAAACGGGGCAGACGGGAATAGTATCGGGCGAATCAAAGATAAAGTTTTCCGAATACGTCTTTCCGCATTTAACGCAGTAATTTTTCATCGTCGTGCCGTGGATTTCGTATACGGTTTTGCTTCCTGCCTTTTGATGAAGTCCGTCGATATTTTGCGTGATTACGGCTTTGAGTTTTCCTCTTTTTTCGAGTTCGGCAAGAAAAATATGCGCAGCGTTTGGCATAACGTTCCTTGCGTCCATTTTTTGACGGTAAAACTCGAAGAAAACTTTCGGCTCGCTCACTAAACAACTATGGCTTAGAAGATATTCGGGTGGATATTTTTCAAATTCTACGCCTCTGTTATTATATAGTCCGTCTTTACTGCGAAAGTCGGGAACTCCGCTCTCCGTAGATACTCCCGCGCCGCCGAAAAACACTATATTATCCGAGTTATCTATTATGTCTTTTAACCTTTTAATTTTATCACTTAATTCCGTTATCATTTTATTTATATTAGCACAAAACCTCTAAAAAGTCAAACGCCGGTCAAATCGATAGACTTTTTAAGCGGTTTTTAGTATAATTAGATAAAACAATTATAAACATACAAATGTGGAAAATGGAGTTAATATGAAATACGGAGAAAGTACGTTTGATATTATTTACCTATTATTTGCCGCTGTAATGGGCATATCGATACTGAAAAACAGTAAAGACAAAGTCGGTAAACTGATGGGTGTTGCTATATTGATTTTGGGCGGCGGAGACGCTTTTCATCTCGTGCCGAGAGTTCTCAATTATTTCGTCGACGGCGATTTTAATATGTGGCTCGGAATAGGAAAGTTCGTAACCTCGATAACTATGACCGTGTTTTACGTCTTTATGTATTACATATGGTTGGGCGCTTACGGTAAATCGGAAAACAAAACATTGACCTTTTCCGTCTACGCATTAGCGGCTATCAGAATAGCGCTTTGCCTGTTTCCGCAAAACGGCTGGCTGGAAAACGAATCGTCGGTTGCTTGGGGAATTATCCGCAATATTCCGTTCGTTGCGCTCGGTGCGCTTATTATAGCGCTGTTTTTTAAAGACAGAAAGCAAGTTCCGAGTTTAAGTTTTGTTTGGCTGCTTGTAACTCTTTCGTTCTTATTCTATATTCCGGTAGCGGTTTTTGCAAGTTTGCTCCCGATACTCGGTATGCTGATGCTCCCCAAAACCGTGTGTTATATGATACTGTTTTGGGTGTTTTGTAGATATGCGCAAGCGACGAAATGAGCATTGTTTAATATTCTGAATGCAATAATCAAGTGAGTTAAAAATAATGCGAACTAACAAAAATGATTTTTTGATGTCTGATATAACTCATGTTTTAGGTAGCAGCAAGTTTAATTATAGGGTTTGCGGAATAATTATCAACGAAGGCAAAATTCTCGCTATGAAAGACGAACGCTCGCCATACTATTATCTGCCCGGCGGCAGAGTTAAAATGGGCGAAACGGCAGAAAACGCAATTGTGAGAGAAATCAACGAAGAATTGAGTGTTATACCTCGCATTATTCGTCCGCTTTGGCTTAACCAAGGTTTCTTTGACGAAGATGTAGATAAGTTACACTACCACGAACTTTGCATTTACTTTTTGCTCGATGTAAACGGAACAACGCTCCTTGAAAAAGGAGAAAAGTTTACAATACATGAAGAAAGTCATACCCACGATTTTGAGTGGTTGCCTTTTGAAAGACTGAAAAACGAATACTTTTATCCGGTTTTTCTCAAAACCGAAATATATAATCTTCCGGAGAGTTTTACTTTACGAACGGAATTTGAATAATCATTTAAACTACTAAATAAAGCGCAAAAACAACAGGAATTATACTATGATGAGATTAAGACATTTTACGGAAGAAGATTTTGAATATATCAGTAAAAATTGGACAGACAATGCAAGAATGGTGGGGATATCTTTCCCAATAGGAAAAGCAGAGTATAAAGAACTGATTGCAAAATGGAACACTTGTACATACAACGGTAAATATTTTGAGCAGTTTATAATCGAAGATGGTGTTCCCGTGGGACTTTGTTCATTATGTGAACACTCGGATATTATAGCAAGTTGCGGCGTTATAATTGACAGCAAATATTATAGGATGGGATATTGCACGTTTGGATGTAAAGAACTAATGAAACTTGCTAAACAAAAAGGTTTTAGTGTGTTGTCTGCCGGTGTAAGAGCGGATAATAAGGCAAGTATTGAATTTTGTAAAAAGTTCGGTTTTATTCATAAGGAAACTATAATAAACAGCCGAGGAAAAGAACAACTTCAATTTGAAATGAAATTATAAAGAATATTGAGGAGATAAATATGATACGAACTATAAAAAATGAATTTTTGACGGTAGAAATAAACGAGGTCGGGGCGGAACTTTATTCTGTAAAAAGCAATAAAACGGGCATAGAATACCTGTGGCAGGGCGACGAGAAATATTGGTCGGGTAGAGCGCCCGTACTTTTCCCGATATGCGGTAGGCTTTTCGAGGGTAAATATATTTTCGAAGGCAAAACTTACGAAATGAATATTCACGGAATAGCAAGACGAGCGCAGTTTTCCTCGCAAAGTATCGCCCAAAACTCGGCGGAGTTTACGCTTTGCTCTGACGAAAACACGAAAAAGATTTATCCTTTCGACTTCGAATTTAAGGTAATATTTACGCTTAAAAACAATAGACTTGAAATTACTTATTCGGTAAAGAATAAGGGCAAAGCGGATATGCCGTTTTCATTCGGTGCGCACCCTGCGTTCAACGTGCCTTTCGGTGGCGATGAACAATTCGAGGACTATTATTTGGAATTCGGATCGGATACGCTTGAAAAGATACGTTTATCGGAGAGAGGACTCTATCTCGGAAACACCGAAGAATTTTTACTTAAAGATAGAAGATTGCACCTTACGCACGATTTGTTCGATAACGACGCTCTTTTCTTTAAAACGGAAAAGGGTAGCGTAAAACTAAAATCTATGAAAAACGATAAGTGTATAGAAGTTAAATACGACGATATGACTTCGGTAGGTATATGGCATAAACCCAAAACCGACGCTCCGTTCGTGTGCATAGAGCCGTGGCACGGAATCCCTGCCGACGACGGCATCACGGACGATTTTAAAACAAAACGAGATATGCTGATTTTACAGCCTGCAAAGGAGTATAGAAACACTTACTCCATTGAGATTTTCGAATAACGAAAAAGTTTTACGTTTTCAGCAAAAACTTTCAAAATTTTCAAAAATTTGCCGACCTCGGAAAAAATATTTAAATTTTCCAAAAATTTGCCGAAATCGGCAAATTTTTTAATATCTAAAATATATCAAAGGTTAAAAATCGAATATTTTTTCGTTAAAAGACTTGAAATTTGGGGAACTTTATGCTATAATTACACCAATATAATTTCCCTACAAGGAGAGAATATATGGATTATCAATATATGGACGTTCGGGAACTTCTTCATAAGCGCGCAGATTTGCAAGCGCGCCTTAGATTGCTCCCTTACGACGGATCTCCCGAAATCAAAGAACGAGGCGACGCAAAATATCTTTATATCCGAAAGCGCATGGCCGGAAAACTTACAAGTACTTACGTCGATCGTTATTCTGACGAACTTTATGAGGCGCTACTAAGGTATGCAAGGGAAGCGAGGGAACTTAAAAAGGATATTCGTCATATTGAGAAACGGCTGGCGCAACTCGGCTACGTTTCCGAGGGGTTGCCCGCCAAAGTGATTTTAAATATCGACTTTGCCAGAGCCAACATGAAAGCGAATATCTATGATCAAGCGGTGCTTGAAGGCGTTGCGACTTCTTTTCCACAGACGGAAGATATTATCGATAACGGTCGAGTGAGCGGCGTTTCCGCAAGCGACGTGCAGAAAATATTAAATTTGAAACACGCATGGGAATTCGTGATAGATTATGACGTTATTGCCGCAAAGACAGATTATTATATTCTTTGCCAAATTGCAAAGCTTGTGAATGAGGGGTTTTATTTGGACGGCGGCAGGATTCGAGGCGTGCCCGTAACTATCGGCGGAACGACGTATATTCCTCCGTTACCTATCGAACTCGACGTGAAAGAACAGATAGCGGCTATTATAGCGGATAAAGCGGAGCCGATTGAAACGGCGATTCGGTTATGTTTATATTGCATGAAGACGCAGATTTTCAACGATGGAAAAAAGCGAGCGGCGGTAATATTCGCAAATCACTATTTAATCGGTCGGGCGGCGGGGCTTTTGGTGATACCCGAAAAGGACGTGTCGGAGTTTAAACGTCTGCTTATAACTTATTATGAGGACCGAGATAACGGCGAAATCATAGAATTTATGAAACGGAAATGTTGGCGAAAGATATAAGGAATAATAGTGAGAAAGTAATATCGAAAACAGAAATATAGTTAATTTCGGTTGCTAAATTTATTATTTTGTGCTAAAATAGAAAAAACGGGAGGAGAAATGCGTTTCAAATTCCGCAAGTAGTCCCAATGATTTTGGGGGAAATAAAGCGCGTCGTAAGAACCAATAACAGTTTAAGGGTATCGCGTAGCATACGCGATACCGCCTATAAAGTTTTACAGGCGAGAACTGAAATAGAGAGTGAAAAAGACGATACGGCGACGCTGTTTGAGATAGCGAATCGGCTTAACATTTCCGAAAAAGAAGTAGTTTATGCTCTCGACGCAATATCCGACCCCGTTTCCCTGTACGACCCGGTATATAATAAGAGCGGAGACGAACTGCTTTTAATGGATCAGATCGGCGACGATAAATCCGGCGTCGAGCGTTGGACGGAAAACGTCGCTTTGGAAAGCGCCGTATCGAGGCTTGACGACAGAGAAAAGAATATTTTGTATAAACGCTATTACGAGGGCAAAACTCAGACTGAAATTTCGGAAGAAATAGGGCTTTCGCAGGCGCAGGTGTCGCGGCTTGAAAAGAACGCGCTAAAGACGGTTAAGAACCAAATTTCTTAAATACCGCGTAAATTTTTTAAAACGTATTGCAAAAAGTTGAACGTCATGATATAATCACAAGCGTATATATCATTCTTTTTGCAAGAATAATAATATAAAGTAGAGGGAAGTATATTGCAATCTACTATAAACGACGCAAAGATAGAAGAAGTTTGCGGGAAATTTCTGTTAAGCGGAGAATATAAGGGCTTTGAAATTTTAACGAGCGGGCATATAAACACGACTTATAAAGTATATATGTTTCGCGACGGAGAACTTAAGGACTATATTCTTCAAAAACTGAATACTTACGTCTTTAAAAACCCCGTCGAAGTTATGGATAATATCGCGCGCGTTACCGAGTACGTCAGGCGCAAGATAAAGGAGAAACAGACCACCGCAAAGCGAAACGTCTTGCATTATTCCAGGACTTCGGACGGGTTGTATTATTATGCCGACGGTGACGAGTTCTGGCGTTGTTACAGATATATAGACGGTTCCGTGACTTATAACCTTACGAGTAATCTCGGAATAATCGAAGAGGCGGGCAAAGCGTTCGGCGAATTTCAACTCTATCTTGCCGATTATCCTGCCAAAGAACTCAATATAGTTATACCGCATTTCCATAACACCGTTATGCGCTACGAGGCGTTTAAAGAGGCTATAGCCGAGGATTTGATAAAAAGGGCGGAAAGCGTAAGACCCGAAATCGACGGATATCTCGGTTTTGAAGATATTGCGACGAAAATGTATAAAATGCAAAAACGCGGAGAACTTCCGCTGAAAGTTACGCATAACGATACTAAGTGCAATAACGTTTTATTTGACGAAAAGACGGGCGAGCATCTCTCGGTTATCGACCTCGATACGGTTATGCCGGGGCTTGTGGCGTTTGATTTCGGCGACGCGATACGTTTTACGGCTAACTCCGCAGCCGAGGACGAAAAAGACTTGAGTAAAGTTTCGCTGGATATGGATAAGTACGACGCGTTTACGAACGGATTTATCGGAAAAGTAGGCAAGACGCTTACCGACAACGAAAAGTCAACAATGGCTCTCGGCGCGATCACCATGACAGTTGAATGCGGAATGAGGTTTTTGACCGACTACTTGCACGGAGATAAATATTTTTCCGTAAGTTATCCCGAGCATAACCTCGTGAGGGCGCGTTGTCAGTTGGCGCTCGCGAAAGATATGCTTGAAAAATTTGACGAAATGAACGCGATAGTCAATAAATATCTTTAAAATTTTGACTAAGCCGCGGCAAAACGAATAAAATATCATATTTAATATCAAACGGGTCCGACGTATTTGTTGAACCCGCTTTCTTTACGCGTTAAGATATTCGGCTTACGGATATTGTTTTTTTTCGTTAAAGAATTTCAAATCGCTTGCTTTTTAACGGGTTTACGTTTATAATATATTTTGTAGTATAATGCAAAAATATCGTTGTTTGACGTAAAGCAGGAGGTAATATGTTTAGTATCAATAAAACGATTGAGGGCAAGAAGGCAATAGTTGCGTTATCCGGCAGACTTGACACGGTAACCGCTCCGGAAACCGAGACTGCGGTAAAGGAATTGATTCCGGAAATAAGCGAACTCGTTTTTGATTTTTCGGGTTTAGAGTATATTTCTTCCGCGGGGCTCAGGGTACTTCTTTCCGCGCAAAAGGCGATGAGCGCTAAGGGCGAGATGAAACTTGTCGGCGTAAGCGAAGCGGTAATGGAGATATTCGAGGTAACCGGATTTACGGATATACTCACCATCGAATGAGAGTGCGCAAATGGCTGAAAAGAAACAAACTTTTTTAGATAAATTAAGAGAAAGGCTTTCGCCTGGGGAGATGTTTCGCGATAACGAGATTCAAGCGAATAAACTCGGTGCGCTGATACTGTTTTGCAGCGGCATTTTGCTCGTTATAATACTGATTCTTACCGCATTCAACGTGTTTTTGCTCGGTATGGATACGATGCTCTTGCCGTCGGTACAGGCAATTGTTGAAATCGTGATACTTCTCGTAGTTTATCGTTTTGCAAAAAAAGACGTTTGGTGGCTTAAGTACCTTTTGCTGGGCGGATTGATAGTCATTTACGCGCGGCTTGACGGAGTGCTTACTCATAAAATGGCAATAATTATGGTGATCCCCGTCGTGTTCAGTTGCAGATATTTTTCGCGACGGTTTACCGTATTTGCGTCTTTACTTACGCTTGTAATATTCGCTTTATCCGCGGCATGGGGAGCGACGAACGGCATGATAAACGTCAATATCGTTACTATGAAAGAGGGGACGGTAATGACCGCTACGGGCGGTTTTTTGGGCGTGGCGGTGCAGAACGCGCTTAAAGCAGGCGGCACGGATTATGAGAAAATGCTCGTGACAAACACGCTCATTTTCGACTATCTGCCGAGATGTCTTATGTTCTCGATAGTATCGATAATAAGTTGTAACATAGCGCGCCGCGGTAAAGAGATGGTCGTATCTCAGCATGAAAAGGATTTAAAGAGCGAACGTATCAAATCCGAACTCGATCTCGCGACGCGAATTCAGGCCGATATGTTGCCGAATATCTATCCCGCGTTTCCCGACAGGAACGAGTTCGATATTTACGCGACGATGAATCCGGCAAAAGAAGTCGGCGGCGATTTTTACGATTACTTCCTGATTGACGACGATCATCTTTGCCTTGTCATGGCGGACGTATCCGGCAAGGGCGTTCCTGCGGCGCTGTTTATGATGGCATCGAAGATAGTGCTTGCAAACAACGCGATGATGGGCAAAACTCCGGCGCAAATACTTACGGACGTGAACGCCGCGATATGCTCGAACAACCACGAAGAGATGTTCGTGACGGTGTGGCTCGGAATACTCGAGATTTCGAGCGGAAAACTCACGGCGGCAAACGCGGGACACGAATATCCGCTTTTAAAGGGCGCGGACGGCAAATTCGAGTTGTTTAAAGACAAACACGGGTTCGTAATAGGCGGTATGGCGGGCGCGAAATATAAAGAATACGAGATAATGCTCGAACCCGGCTCGAAACTGTTCGTATATACCGACGGCGTGCCGGAGGCGACTAATTCCGCAAACGAGATGTTCGGGACGAACAGAATGCTCGACGCCATAAACGAAGATATAACCTTGTCCCCCGAAAACGTATTAAAGACCGTGCGCGTTTCGGTGGATAAATTCGTCGGAGACGCCGAACAATTCGACGATCTGACTATGCTTTGTCTTGAGTATAAAGGGAAATGATTATGGATAATAAATCGAATAAAGTCAAA
>CAMOXE010000135.1 GCA_946628865.1 uncultured Clostridia bacterium
AGCCAATCGAGATAGGTTGAAAGCACCGTGTAATCGGGTGAGGACGGACTCATTTTGTCCATGCGCGAGAGTTCTTTAAGCGCTTTATCTTCTACCTCTTTAGGCATTTTTTTCGCTTTTATGCGCTCTTCCAACACGATTTTCTCGTTTTCGTCGTCGCCGAGTTCGTTGTGGATAGCCTTTAACTGCTCGCGAAGATAAAATTCTTTTTGGTTTTTCTCTACGCTTTTTCTTACCTTATCGGCAATGGTCTTTTCGAGTTTTACTATCTCTATCTCGTTTACCAGCAAGCCGTAAAACGCGTAGAGTTTTTCCTTTACCGAAACAGTCGAAAGTATCTTTTGCTTGTCAGCCTCTTTAAAACCGATATTGAACGTGGCGGCGTTTACGAACGCGTCGGCGTCCTCGATGGCGAGTATCGCCGCGTATACTTCTTTGTTGAGTTTCGATCCGATTCCGTTCAAAAAGTCGTTGAATTCGCCTTTTACGAATCTCAGATAACTTTCGGTTTCGGCAGAATCGCCGAAGTCGGGGTATCTCGTCTTTAAAAATACCGAAAAGTATTTGGGATTGTCCTCGTACTCGATTATTTCCGCGGCATAGAGCGCCTCGACGTTTACCCGTATGTTATCGCCCGGCATACGCGTGATATGCTTTATGCGGCATACCGTTCCGACTGAAAAAATATCGTCTTTGGTCGGATCTTCGGTCTTTACGTCTTTTTGCGCCGCGACGAAAACGAGCGACGACGAGGACTCTACCGCGGCGTTTATCGCGCTAAGAGACTTAACCCTGCCGACGTCGAACGACGTGGCGACGTTGGGGAGCAAAACTTTACCCCTCAGCGCCACCATCGGCATCGCGCTGTTTCCCGCGGAAACCTCTCCGCCGGATTCGGATATTATGTTAGTATTGAAATTGTCCATATATTATTCCGTTTCTGTTTCGTCTGCCGAAGTCGAATCTTCTTCGCCCTCGGTTTCCTCTTCAGCCTCTTCGTCCTCGTGCGGGGTTATAGCAATGGACGCGAGCGACGAGCCGTCAAGCCGCATTACTTTTACGCCCTGCGTATCTCTGCCGATCAGCGAAATCTCGTCAACCTGAGTCCTTATCGCTATGCCGGTATCGGATATCATCATTATATCTTCGCCGTCGGAAACGGGTTTTATCCCTACGAGATAACCCGTCTTTTCGTTGAACGTGCCGGCGCGTATGCCCTTACCCGCGCGGGACTGCAATCTGTATTCGTCGATCGAACTCCTCTTGCCGTAGCCGTTTGAAGATACGGTTATTATAGTGTCGCCCGGCTTAATTACCGTCATATCTATGACGAAATCGCCGTCGTCTAAGTCCATTGACCTTACACCCTGCGTGTCTCTGCCCATGGCTCTGACGTCTTTTTCGCTGAATCTTATACACTTACCCGACCTCGAACCCAAAAGCACTTCGTCGTCGCCCGTGGTAAGTTGTACGGATATGAGTTCGTCGCCCTCTAACAGACTTATCGCGATCTTTCCGCCCTTTCTTATCGAATCGAATTCGGACAAAGCCGTCTTTTTGATAAGTCCGCTCCGGGTAGCCATCATTATATAGCCCTCGGACTTCTTCTTTTCCGCCTTTATCTCTTCACCCTCGGCGGTTTCAACCGTTTCCACGGTCTCGGATATTTGCTCTTTTCTCGGTATTACCGCGGTTATACGCTCGCCGTTGGCGACTTGGATAAGGTTTACTATCGCCCTGCCGCGCGCTACCTTTTGCGCCTCGGGGACTTCGTAACACTTTATCGTATACACTTTGCCGAGCGAACTGAAGAACAACAAGTCGTCGTGCGTCGAGCAAACGAACATATTTTCAACGAAGTCCTCGTCCTTGGACTTGTGTGCCGTAACGCCCTTTCCGCCGCGGCGTTGAGCCTTGCAATCTTTGACGGGTATGCGTTTGATATAGCCGAGGTGCGTCATCGATACCACGACGTCCTCGCGTTCGATCAGATCCGCCTCGCCTATATCCGCGTAGTCAGTGGAAATCTCCGTCTTTCTGGGCGTCGGGTATCTGTCTTTCATATCCAACAGGTCGCCTCTCACTATCGCGCGAACTCTCTCGGGTTTAGCAAGTATATCCTGCAAATCCGCAATAGTCGTATCGAGTTGGCGGAGTTCTTCGTTCAGTTTATCGACTTCCATCGACGTAAGGCGCTGAAGTCGCATTTCCAAAATTGCGTTCGTCTGCTTGTCGTCGAGTTCAAACGCCTCTATTAACTTATTCGACGCCTCGTCTTTGTCCTTACTGCGCTTGATTATTTCGATAACCTCGTCGATGTTGGCAAGCGCTATAACCAGACCCTTGACTATGTGTTCTCTCTCCATAGTCTTGGCAAGGTCGTAGCGTGTACGGCGTTCGATTACGTCTATCTGGTGGTCGATATAATAACTCAATATCTCTTTGAGGTTGAGGACTTTCGGGTCCGTACCCACGAGCGCGAGAAGTATTATACCGTCGCTCACCTGCAAATTGGTCTGTTTATATAAAGTGTTGAGTACCACTTGCGCGTTCGCGTCTTTCTTTATCTCGATAACGATGCGCATACCGTGTCTGTCGGACTCGTCGTTGATGTTCGATATGCCCTCGATACGCTTTTGCTTGACGTAGTCGGCAATCGTCTCGATGAGTTTTTGTTTATTGACCTGATACGGAAGTTCGGTTACGATTATTCGTTCCCTCGTGCCGTTGTTGAATTCCTCTATTTCGCATTTCGCCCTTAAAACGATAGAGCCTCTGCCCGTTCTGTAAGCGTTTCTTATTCCGTTTCTGCCCATTATTATTCCGCCCGTAGGGAAATCCGGCGCGGGAACGTATTTGATGAGTTCGTCGACGTCTATATCCGGATTATCCAAAAGCGCAACCGTACCGTCGATAACTTCGTTTAAGTTGTGCGGCGGTATATTCGTCGCCATACCTACCGCTATGCCGTCCGCGCCGTTTACCAAAAGGTTGGGGTATCTCGCCGGCAAAACCACGGGTTGCATGCGCGTGTCGTCGAAGTTCGGGTAGAAGTCTACCGTCTCTTTGTCTATTTCGCGGAGCATTTCGAGCGCCATTTTGCTCATACGCGCCTCGGTGTACCTGTACGCCGCCGCCGGGTCGCCGTCTACCGAGCCGAAGTTACCGTGTCCGTCAACGAGCGGAACGTTTATCGAAAAGTCCTGCGCTAAGCGAACCAACGCGTCGTATACCGAACTGTCGCCGTGCGGGGGATATTTACCCAGCACGTCGCCGACTATCGTAGCGCACTTTTTATACGCCTTGTCCGGCGTAAGCCCGAGTTCGTTCATAGAATAGAGTATGCGCCTATGTACCGGCTTTAAACCGTCTCTGACGTCCGGTATCGCCCTCGAACGGTTTACGCACATCGCGTAGTCTATGAAACTCTGTTTTAATTCTTTATCGACTTCTATGTCGATTATCTTCGTCATCTCGAGAGTCTTTCTGAACTCGTCCGTGAGCGCTTGATCAAATTCTTTCTTTGCCATTTTATTTCATCCCCCTCGTCAAGTATCCAACTCTCTGTTGGCGTATTTTGCGTTTTCTTCTATGAACTTTCTTCTCTTTTCAGGCTCTTCGCCCATCAAAAGCGAGAAGTTCGCGTCGGCTAAAGCGGCGTCCTCTATCGTGACTTTTCTCAGCGTTCTCGTCGCGGGATTCATCGTCGTATCCCACAGTTGCTGCTTGTCCATCTCGCCGAGGCCTTTATAGCGCTGAATATCGCAACGCGGATTTTCCGCGCAGAACTTTTCTTTGTCGGCGTCGTTGTAGAAATAGTAGTCGACTCTGTTCTTCGTCGCCTTGTAAAGGGGCGGCTGAGCGATATAGACGTGTCCTTGCTCTACGAGCGGACGCATGTATCTGAAGAAGAAAGTGAGCAGAAGTATCCTTATGTGCGAACCGTCTACGTCCGCGTCCGTCATACATATAACTCTGTCATAGCGGATCTTGCTTACGTCGAAGTCGTCGAGCATTCCGCCGCCGAACGCGGTTATCATCGCCTTTATCTCTTCGTTTTCAAGTACTCTGTTTATCCTCGTCTTTTCGACGTTGAGAATTTTACCTCTCAAGGGAAGTATAGCCTGAAAACGTCTGTCTCTGCCCTGCTTAGCCGTTCCGCCTGCGGAGTCGCCCTCTACGAGATATATCTCGCAAAGTTCCGGGTTTTTCTCCGAGCAGTCCGCAAGTTTCCCGGGGAGCGCCGTAGACTCGAACGCGGTCTTTCTCGTAGCCTCTCTCGCCTTCCTCGCCGCCTCTCTCGCGCGCTTTGCCGTCAAACACTTGTTGAGGACTTCTCTCGTAAACGACGGATTTTCTTCGAGATAAGTTCCGAAACCTTCCGTCATTGCCTTGGTAACGTATCCGCGCATTTCGCTGTTACCGCGTTTGGTCTTGGTCTGCCCCTCGAACTGCGGCTCGGGAAGTTTTACTGATATTACCGCCGTCAATCCCTCGCGAACGTCCTCGCCGGAGAGTTTGTCGTCGTCTTTTACGAGGTTTAATTTCTTGCCCGCGTCGTTGATGAGTTTTGAAAGCGCGAATTTGTATCCGTCGATATGCGTTCCGCCCTCTTTCGTGTTTACGTTGTTGGCAAACGCTATAACGTTCTCGGTATACCCGTCGTTATATTGCATTGCTATCTCCACGGATACCGCGTCGTATTTCTCCTCGAAATACAAAACGTCGCTTATCGGCTGTTTGTTTGCGTTTAAAAACTCCACATACTCGATTATTCCGCCGTTATAGAGAAGTTCTTCGTGCGCCTCCTGCCCCTCGCGTTTGTCGTCTAAAACGACTTTTAAGCCTTTATTCAAAAACGCGAAGTCGCGGAGGGTACTCCTTATCGTGTCGTAATTGAACACCGTGGTCTCGAAAATCTCCGCGTCCGGTTTGAAAGTGATACAAGTGCCCGTCTCATCCGAGTCCCCGACTATAAACAAAGCCTTTCTCGGAACGCCGCGGTCGTACTCTTGACGATAGTGCTTGCCGTTTTGATACACGTCTACCGACGCGTACTCGGAAAGCGCGTTTACCGCCTTTAAGCCTACGCCGTGAAGTCCGGACGACACCATATAACCGCCGCCCCCGAACTTGCCGCCCGCGTTGGGCTTGGTCATAACCACTTCTACGGTGGATACGCCCTCTTTTTCGTGTATACCCGTCGGTATACCTCTTCCGTTATCCCTTACGGAACAAGAGCCGTCGGCGTTTATCGTTACGGTTATCGTATCGCAATATCCCGCAAGCGCCTCGTCGACGGAGTTGTCCACTATCTCCTTTACGAGATGGTGAAGTCCTCTCGCGTCGGTAGAGGCTATGTACATGCCCGGCCTCTTCCTTATATGCTCTAAGCCTTCAAGCACCTGGATTTGGTCCGCGCCGTAGTTGTTTGAGACTTTGTTTTCGACTTCCATTTTCTTCTCCTTGTTTTATCTTATTATATATTAAGTAATATACTTATTATATATTATAATTTAAAATAAGTAAAGCGTTTGCAAGTCCTTATCCGAAATTTTATTAAAAACACCACGGGTTTTACTTAAAAAATAAAAATTCGGTCGGGAAATATTACTTCCACGCCGAATTTAAGTCTTTAAATTATGAATTTTTCTTTGCCGCGCTTTTCGCAAGTTTTCAGTTACCTGAACGTCACAGTCTTTTCAGCATATTTGCCGTAAACCGCCCCTCGCCCTTAAGATACCACTTTTCCGCCGCTCTAAGCGCGGACGCCTTTGCAACGGCAACGTAGTTCTCGTCCCCGTCCGCCTTAGCGCAAGAAATCAAAACGCGCATCGAACGAAGATCGTCGTAGGCGTCGCATTGCGACTTTACCCATTTAAAGCGCTCTATAGCGCCCTCGTCGCCGAGTATTGTCGCGGCGCACAATAACTCCTTATCGGTGTCTATAAGTCGATTTTCAAGCCCGTCAAGGAGTTTTAAACACTCTCGCATACTCTCGGCGTTATCTTCTTCCTCGGCGCGCATAAGGCGAACCGTAATAAGTTCCTCGTACAGCACGCCGCCGACGTCTTTAGACGAAAACAACTCCTCGTCTATCTCGGAAAAGGTCTTACCCTCGTACAACCCGTATAAAACGCCGAAGTAATTTTCGATTTGTTTTCTGTTCTCTTCTTTTCCTATCGCCGCCAAATAACTGCCGTCGCTGCTCGGGACTATCCCCGGCACGAGATTGATTATAAACATTGCGATAAGGAGCGGAAAAGAGATAAAAAGTGCGGCTATAAGTCTGTTAAACGCAAAAACGGCAAACAAAACCGCCACGAGCACGCATGCGACGAAACCGCCCGCAAGCCCGCCGAAAATCACGAAAAAATAACGTTTTGAAAAGTTTTTATCCGCTATCGGAACGACGTCGGTCTCGCCGGCGTATTCGCTCCTTTTTATCCTTATTTTCTTTCCGAGCGTCTTATCCACGTTAATTAAGCCCACCGAATACCCGACAACCTTAAAGCCGAATATTTTACTCGCTAATATATGCCCGACCTCGTGAAGCGCGGAACTAAACATATAGCACGCTCCGCCGCCCGCCGCTATTAAAATTATCGACCGAAAATCAGAGTAAACCGACACCGCAAACGCCGCCGTATACGCCGCCGCAAGCAAATAAATCAACGCTATTATTATTTTCTTTGGTTTAGCGCTCATTATATCCCCACCCTTTTCTTTAAATAGCCGAGCATGTTGTCGTTCGTCTTTACCGTAACCGCTTTAAATCCG
>CAMOXE010000136.1 GCA_946628865.1 uncultured Clostridia bacterium
CATGAACATGAACATGAACATGAACATGAACATCATCACCATCATCACGGACACGACGCAGACGAAGTGTTTACGAGTTGGGGGAAAGAAGCGCCCGTATCGTATACGAGGGCGGAACTCGAGGATATACTCAAGAAACTTTGCGATGAAAACGCGGGGCTCGGAGTGATACTTCGCGCTAAAGGTATAGTCGGCTCTAAAGACGGCGAAAAATGGTATTATTTCGATCTCGTCGCAGGAGATTACGAGATACGTCTCGGCGCTCCGGACTATACCGGCAGGCTCTGCGTAATAGGCGCGGAAATAGAAGAAGGGAAAAACGAGAAATTGTTTTTTTAAGGGTAAAAATGGCAAGAACGTTTCCCGCCGTAGTAATAAACGGCATAATAGAGAGCGGAAAGACGCGGTTTATACTCGATTCTTTAAAAAACGGTGATTTCGGCGATATCGGCAAAGTACTTATCCTATCCCAAGAAGAGGGCGAGGAAGAGTACGACGCGAAAAGGCTTGAAGAGATAAACGCCGCCGCATACGTTTTTGAAAGCGAAGAGGAGTTTACCGTTGAGAAGATAAACGAACTTATCAAAAAGCACAAGCCTAACGCCGTGTTTTTTGAAATGAACGCGATGTGGGACTCGGAAAAAATCAAGTTTCCGCCGTATATAATGGTCGAGACGGCTTTTACGATCATAGACGCTACGACTTTTAAGACGTATTTTAACAATATGCGCCAAAAGTTTGCAGATATGATCAAGGCGTCGGACGTGGTCATACTCAACAGATGCGAAGATACTCCTGAAATGGCGGGGTATAAGCGCAGTTTGAAGATCGTGAATACCGCGGCAACTTATATAGCGCTCGATAAAGACGGAAAGACCATAAGTTTCGCTGAGGAACTTCCCTATAAACTTACCGACGAGATAAATATAAAAGACGAAGACTTCGGAACTTTTTATATAGATACTTTCGACAACGGCAAGCGTTACGACGGAAAAACGGTGGAGTTTAACTGTATCTGCGCGGTGGACGCAGGGCTGCCGAAGAACTCGTTCGTTGCGGGCAGACCGGCAATGACTTGTTGCGCGAACGATATTCAATTTATCGGGCATTTATGCTTTTATCGTCCGCCGATAAATTTAAAGCCGAACGCCTGGGAGCATATAAAAGCGCGCGTCAAATACGTCGAGGAAGAGGGGTTCGAGCCGGAAATCGTGTTTGAATTGATAACCGTAAAAGAGATACCGCCTATCGACGAGCCTGTGGTAAATCTTACCTGACTTAAAACCGTAAAATACGACAAAAACAGTCCTTTTTTAAGGGCTGTTTTTATGTTAGAATAAAGCAAAAGAAGAGGTAACATATGGATATAAAGTACGTCGTAGAGAAAAATAATCTTTACATATACCTATTCGGCGAACTGGACGAACATTCCGCTAAAACGGTGAAGAGCCGCATTGACGGACTGATAGATCATAATATCGGCGTCAAAAACGCAATATTTAATTTTTCGCATTTGACGTTTATGGACAGTACGGGGATAGGCGTTCTGCTCGGAAGGTATAAACGCCTTAAAAAGATGAAAGTCCCGGTGTTTATTCAAAGTCCGAGCATGAGCGTGGGAAAAATTCTGCAAATTTCGGGGCTATACGAAATAATGCCAAAAATCTGAGGTAAATTATGATAAATAACATGACGGTAAAATTCAGTTCACTTTCCGAAAACGAAGCGTTTGCTCGAAACGTTATCGCGTCGTTTTTATTGCCGCTCGACCCCGGCGTAGACGAACTCTCCGACATCAAGACCGCCGTAAGCGAAGCGGTTACGAACTGCGTCGTCCACGGCTATCCCGACCGCGCGGGAGAAATTACCATGACCGCCGAAATAGAGAATGAACTTCTACATATCAAGGTTGTCGACGAGGGTGTAGGCATCGAAAACGTCGAGGAAGCGTTAAAGCCCTTTTACACTACGCGTTTAAACGAAGAGCGTTCGGGCATGGGTTTTGCGATAATCAAGGCGTTTACGGATAAAATGACGGTTTTATCCGAGCCGGGCAAAGGCACTACGGTCGAAATGTTCAAGCGCCTTTCAAAGGCGGGAGCATGAGTGAAAAACGCGATGACAGCCGAATTATTCAGGAGTTAAAAATGCTAAGCGCAGAGGAAACCGTCTTACACATAAGAAAAGCAAAACTCGGCGATAATTCCTCCAAAGAGATACTGCTTGAAAACAATTCGTTGCTAATTAAAAGCGTTATACGGAGATTTAAAAATAAAGGCGTGGAATACGACGATCTGTATCAACTCGGTTGTATAGGTCTTTTAAAGGCGATAAATAATTTCGATGAAAGTTTTAACGTGAGGTTTTCGACTTACGCCGTGCCTATGATAATAGGCGAGGTAAAGCGTTTTTTGCGCGACGACGGTGCGATAAAGGTTTCGCGCGCGATAAAGACCAACGCGCGGACTATAAACAAATTTATAGAAAGTTGCGGCGGAGAATCGCCTACCGTAGACGAGATAGCGCTGGCTCTTGGCATGGACAAAGAGGACGTCGTCCTTGCGCTCGACAGTTCGCATATGCCGATTTCTCTTTCCGAGGCGATCGACGACGGCGACGACAAAAAACTCGAACTTATCGACAAAATCGCCTCCGACGAACGCGAGGACGACATGGTCGATAAAATACTTTTGGAAAGTTTAATCGAGGACTTGCCGCCAAGGGAAAAGAAAGTTATAATTATGCGTTACTATCGCGATAACACTCAAAGCGAAATCGCGAAAGCGCTCGGCGTTTCCCAAGTGCAGGTCTCGCGGATAGAAACTAAAATTTTAAAAGAATTAAAGGGGAGATTATAGTATTATTTTTTGCGAATTACCCATCATATAAATATGAAAAAAATCAGTAGCGGTAAAATTTACGAATACGGCAAAACTCTCGACGAGAGGGACGACTGTATTTTTAAAATCCGCACGGACGAGGTAAAACGATGAAAAATAACGGGTTAAACGAGGCGTATTTGAAATACGTTTCCGAAATATCTCCTAAAACGAACGAGGCAAGGAGTCTTATTCACGCATTTTGGGTGGGCGGACTTATTTGCGTAGTTGGGCAGTTTATCAGGTATCTGCTCGAAATGCTCGGGCTGTACGGCGATATACTTGCCGGAACTACGTCGATAATACTGATATTTATAGGCTCGACGCTTACAGGGCTTGGCGTATACGACAGAATAGGAAAGTTTGCCGGAGGCGGCTCGATAGTTCCTATAACGGGGTTTGCAAATTCCGTGGTTTCGCCCGCAATGGAGTTCAAGTCCGAGGGCTTTATATACGGTTTAGCCGCAAAGATGTTCGTAATAGCGGGTCCGATTATCGTTTTCGGAACGATATCCGGGGTAGGAGTTGGTCTGATATATTACGTCATAGGACTTTTCAAATAAAGATTCCGCCGTTAAGGCGGTTTTTTTTATACAAACGCTTTACAAATTTTACCGAATATGGTAAAATTTTTTATGCTTGAAAGATAAGTCGCGTCTGCTTTCAACGCGGAGGATATAATGAGTGTAATAGAGAATATAAAAGAATTAAAAAGAGAAAGGAAAATTACCGCCAAGGAGTTGTCTGAAAAGAGCGGAGTGCCGATCGGTACGCTCAATAAAATACTTTCCGGCTCGACAAAAAGCGTCAAGAGCGAAACTCTGTCGTCGATTTGTTACGCGCTCGGGGTAGAACCGGTCAAATTTTTAAACGGCGAAGAGATCGACAAGGGCGGAACGAAAAAGAATGACTACGGTTATATAAGGGTTGCCGCCGTTACGCCGAAGTTCTGCTTGGGCGACGTAAGCAATGCGGAAGAAGAAATCAAGAGGCTGTTCGGCGTCTTAAAAGGCAAAGCGGTAAACCTTGCCGTATTTCCCGAACTCACGCTCTCCGGCTACACGTTATCCGACCTTTTTTATCATGACGTGCTTTTGAAAAACTGTGAAAAATCATTGATAAACATTGCGGAATTTTCAAAGAATTATGATTTTGTTTCATTTATCGGCTGTCCGCTTAAAAAGGGCGGAAAGATATTCAATACCGCGGTGGCTGTCTACGGCGGGGAGATTTTAGCGGTTATACCGAAAACGTATATACCTAATTATAACGAGTTTTACGAGCGCCGTCATTTTTCGCCCGCGGAAGAAAGCAATTCCGAGATAGTAATAGGCGGAAAGAGTTATCCGTTTGGCACAAAAATAATAATCGCCGACGCTTTGAACGACAAATTTTCTGTCGCCGCGGAAATATGCGAGGATCTATGGACGGCAAAGTCTCCGTCGTCGTCTCACGCGATAGCGGGCGCGAATATTATAGTCAATCTTTCGGCAAGCGACGAGATTATAGGCAAAGCGCAGTATCGTCGCGCACTTGTGGCAAATCAATCGTCGAAGTGTAGTTGCGTCTACGTTTATTCGGACGCGGGAGTTAGCGAGTCGACGACGGATTTAATCTTTTCCGGACACGATATAATATCCGAAAACGGTAAAATATTGACCGAAAGCGAGCCGTTTGGCGATGGTTTTGCCATATCGGACGTCGACTTGTCGTTTATAGAATACGAGCGTTTAAAGAAGTTTAATTATACCTCTTCCGAAAGCGGATATTTGAAAGTCTGTTTTAATAGCGGCAAAGTTTCCGACGGTACTTTAAGGAAATATTCGCGTTTGCCGTTCGTCCCGACTCTCGAGGCGGAACGCGGAAAGCGTGCGGACGCAATATTGAAAATGCAGTCCGTAGCCCTTGCGAGGCGGCTGAGCCATACCAACGCAAAGACAGCCGTGGTAGGCGTTTCGGGCGGACTTGACAGTACGCTGGCTTTAATCGTCGCTTGTCTTGCAATGGATTATTTAAAGCGTAGCCGTAAAGACGTTTTTGCGGTAACGATGCCTTGTTTCGGCACGAGCGAGCGGACGAAGAAAAATTCTTATCTTTTATCCGAGGCTTTGGGTGTAACCCTTAAAGAGGTTGATATAACGAATACCGTGCTTTCGCATTTCGACGATATAGGTCATGACGGCAAAACCGCGGACGTGACTTACGAAAACGCTCAGGCGCGGGAGAGAACCCAAGTAATAATGGACTTGGCGAACGCTACGGGCGGCATAGTCGTCGGGACGGGAGATCTGTCCGAACTCGCGCTCGGTTGGGCAACTTATAACGGAGACCATATGTCTATGTACGGCGTAAACGCGTCGATACCTAAAACTTTGATCAGATATATCGTCGCGCGCGTTGCCGAAAATTCGGGAAAATCGCTGAGTGCAGTGCTGTCGGATATTCTCGATACGCCTGTAAGCCCCGAACTCGTGCCGAGCAAAGACGGGGAGATATCGCAAAAGACGGAAGATATAGTGGGTCCTTATATTCTTCACGACTTTTTCCTATATCATTTTATCAGAAACGGCTTTCCGCCGTCGAAGATATATACGATAGCGAAAAGGACTTTTGACGGCGAATTTTCGTCCGAGGAGATATATAAGTGGTTAAAGACCTTTATACGCAGGTTTTTCTCGCAGCAGTTTAAGCGTTCGTGCTTGCCGGACGGGGTAAAGGTCGGAAGCGTTTCGCTTTCTCCGAGAGGAGATCTTCGCATGCCGAGCGACGCCTCCGCCGCGCTTTGGCTTAACGACCTCGGGGAATATTCGGATTGATTTATCCTCTCGAAGTACATTTTACTCGGATTTCCGCCGTCGCTTTTTTAGGCAGAGAATCCGCGTAAGTTCCGTAATTGTCGTAATCGTATTTGTACAGAAAATCTTTAAGTTTAAACAGATCGCAGTCGCCGTCAACGCTTTTTTCAAATATTGCGTAGAACGCGTCCGCGATCTTTTTTTCCGCTTTTTTAAGGGCGTTTTCGGGTATTTTAGCGGCGGGGTGGAGCTTAGAAATGCCTATTGCGCCGTCGGCGTCGGCGATCACAAGGCTAAGACCTAAGTTTATTTCATATTTCGGCGTTTCGCCAAGTGTAAGTTTTTTATCCGAATTTATGTCCTTGACCTTGAATATTACGTCGCAGGGTTTATCGTCTATAACGACGTCGCTTACGGGAAACATTACGTCCGCGCAGCCGTTTGTTATTAGGTTGAATATAAACGTTTCTTCCTTGTTCAAATCGAAAGCGCTTTTTCCGTATGAAAACACGCGCGTAGAGGTGGCGTCAAAGATAAACTTTTCCTTTCCGCTCTCTTCGCTGCACTCGTCTTTCGCGCTTTTTTCCGTAATCTTTTTTATTACGGGCATGAACGAACATCCCGAATGCGAATAATAGCCTTGAGCGAAATCTTTAACGTTTGACATTGCCACGAGTTTGCTTTTTTGCGCGTCGCTGATGATTTTTTCTATGGCGATAGCCGTAACGTTTTCCAAAACCGGGGGAGACGAGAGCGTTTCGGCGGCGGAATTTTCGGCGGCGGCGATAAGTGCGGAATCGGGTATATCGTCCGAACGCAGGAAGAAAGAGACTACGTCCATTAAGTTTTTTTGCGTTGTTACTTCGCCTATAAGCAGGAGTTCGCAAAACGAAAGCATGGGGTACCAGCCGGTTGCGGCGCCGATATTTTCGATAGCCTCCGAAACGGTTTTACCGCTTGCGTTTATCGTGCGCTTTTCGTTTTGGACGGTCATTTCCGCGGATGATTTCGGCGTTGCGATTTGCGCCGTTACGAAATATTCGTCTAAGTCGCCGCGATAATCCACTCCGAGTGCGACTACGATAGATGTTTTTTCAATGTCTATCAG
>CAMOXE010000137.1 GCA_946628865.1 uncultured Clostridia bacterium
CATCTACTACCCACTCGTCATTGGCGTTGAGCGTTGCAGGAGTTACGAGGTCCACGAAGTTGCCGACTTTTATTTCGCCAAACAAATCTTTAAGATATGCCACGGCGTCGCCCTTGTCGCTTTGTCCTCTCACACCCGCTACGAAGTCTACCAACTTCTCAGCCATTAAGCGCGCAAATAAGTCTTTCTCAAGGGTTTCTTTTATTGGCTCTATTAAATTCAAATACTCTGCAAACGTATTGTCGTCGAATACCAAGCCCGCAACGTATTCTATTACGTCGTCTTGCTCGGTTATTGCAAGCAACTCGTTTATAGATATATTGAATATAGGCTGTAACGCTTTAACGTATGCCTCGTCGCTGTTCTTTATCCACTCAACGTCGTTATACGTTGCAGGAGTTACGAGGTCTACGAAATTGCCGACTTTTATTCCGCCAAACAAATCTTTAAGATATGCCACGGCGTCGCCCTTGTCGCTTTGTCCTCTTACGCCCGCTACGAAGTCTACCAACTTCTCAGCCATTAAGCGAGCGAACAAGTCTTTCTCAAGAGTGTCCTTAATCGGCTCTATTAAACCCAAATAGTCTGCAAATTTATTTTCGCCGAACACCAAGCCTGCCGCCGCCGAAATTATATCTTCCGCCTCGGTTAAATCAATTATATCTTTGACGGTTATATCGAAAATCGTAGATAAAGCGGCGGAATAAATTTCGTCGTCGGCGTTTAACCATGCCTCGCCGTCGAATACGGCGGGAGTAATAAGGTCGACTATTTCGCCTAATTTAATTTTACCAAATCGCTCTTTTATATATTCGGCAGGATCCGAGATAAGACCGTCTATATAATCAACCACTTTCGTAGCCCTAATCTCGTCGAATAACGCATGACCGAGAAGGTCTTCTATCGCACCGAGACCGTCGTAATATCTTTCAAAGGTATTGTCGCCGAATATCTTGCTCGCCAAGAGGTTGATTTTACCTTTCACTCCGTCCGCTCTTACGACGTCGATGATATCGTCGATACTGACGAAGAATATATCGTTTAAGATATTGACGAATTGTTCGTCGTCGGAAGAGAACCATACCTCTTCGCCGCTAACGTTTATCGCCTTTTCGGTTTTACCGTCTATGAGCGAGACGAAATCGCCTATGTAAAGTCCCCTTACGTCGTCGCCGAGGAAACTTTCTACGTCCTTTTTGCCTTCGCTTATCGCCTTAAACTCGTCGCCTATGACTATGCCTAAGACCGCGTTTACTACGTTGCCTTTAAGACCGCCTATCTGCCAGCCGTCCGCATCGTCGTAGGACGCTAAGCCGAAAGCCCGCAAAAGATCGCCTAAGGTAAATTCGTCGCCGAAGATTTCGGAAAGCATGCCGAATACGTCGAGTTCGGTTTTTCCCGTTACGGCGTCTATGATCTCGCTTAATTGAAGTTGAGACTTCGCAAGCAACGCCAAGAATTCGTTTACCTCTTCGCCGCGAACGCTTACTATCTCGCCGTCACGGGTTTCGCCGTAGCCGAACAAGGTCTTGAATACGTCGCCTAAGGTAGCGCCCAAAAGTTCGTTTTTAAAGTATTCCGCGTCGTGAGCGCCGGAAGGATCGAGTATCTCGCCGAGCGTAAACCCGAGGATTTTAGAGGCTATGCCGGTGATTTTGAACGCGTCATCGTCCGCGCCGTAAGCCCACGCCCCGACTTCTTCGTCGTAGATAAAGCCGAGGATTTCTCCGACGGAGACGTCGTCCACCGCCGCTAAAAGATCGAATTCGCCGTTTTCTTCAAAGCCGGACGCTATTTCCCAAATCTTGAGGTTTAAAAGCGTGTTAAGACCGTCGTTGAACGGTTGTTCGCCGAGATAATACTCGCCGTCAAGATAAGTCACGTCGCTCATTATTACGGAAACGACGTCGCCTATTCTGAGATCCGGCATTACGCCTTTAATAATTTCCGAAACGCTGTCGTCGCCGCGCAGAGCGTTGAAAATGCCTGTAAACTCCAAGTCGGATACGAGCGCGGTCACTTTGTCCAAGGCGTTGCCGTCCGCGT
Source organism: uncultured Clostridia bacterium (assembly GCA_946628865.1). GTDB lineage: Bacteria > Bacillota > Clostridia > Christensenellales > Borkfalkiaceae > UBA10281. Next base: position 2,047 of record CAMOXE010000137.1, read on the forward strand.
CTACCCATACACCGTCCACTTGCTTATAGCCGATCAGGTTTCCGACCGAAACGCCGTCTAAAGACTTTTCAAAGAGGTCTAAAATGTCGGAAACTTCGATTTTGTCTTTGGTGAAACAACCGAATACGTCGGAAATGCCGAGCGCGAGAAGTCTCGATACCGCAAAGTTGACTTCGCCTTTATCTTCGTCCTCGTATTTATATCCGCCGTTGCCGTCCGGAATAATTCCGAACAGTTCGCCCACGCCCTCGCCGATCGTAAGCCCGTCGCTGTAAGACGAAACGGACGACAAGAGGTTTTTAACTATCTGCTTGGGCGTAAATTCGCCTTCGCTTATTATATCTTTTACGGAGATGTTCGCTATTTCGGAAACGAATTGGCTCTTTATCGGGTTTCCGTCTTTTGCGTAACGGCCTTCGGCGTCTTTTTCATAGCCCAAAGTCTCTAAAACGTCGCCTACGGAAAGGTCGCCTACGGAAAGTATCACGTTGCGAATCTTTTCCGCCGTAGTGTCGCCGCTGCGGAGCGCAAGCACGAGTTCGGTCGCGTTAAACGCCGCGACGACGCGCATTACGCCCTTTACTTCTTCGCCGTCCGCGGTCTTCCACGTTTCGCTCTCTTTATCGTAAGTATAGCCAAGCAGTCCGCCGAGTTTGATGTTGTTCGTGAGATTGTCGAGTTCGAATTCGTAAGACCCGTCGTCGTTTCTGGTAAAGAGTTCGCGGATCTTCATTTCGTTGAACAACTTGTCGATTCTGTCCACTAAGTCGTTCTTGCCGATAATATGAGACAATAATTCGCCCACGGTCATCTCGCCGATCGACGAAAGTCCCCCGTCGACCATTTCGCCGGGAACGTTTGATTTGCCGGTTATAAGCGTGTCTATTATCGCGCCGAGTTTGACGTTGGCGATAATGTTCAATACGCTGTCGCCGCCGTCTTTCGCGACGTATTTGCCGTCGACGTAATCGAACATGCTCGTAAACAACCCGCCGAACGCGACTTCGCGAAGAGCGGACAACAAGCCGATCTGCTCGGTGTATTCGTCTTTGGCAAGAAGTTGCCCGACGGTATAGCGGCGGAGTTTATTTCGCTCTTCCTGCGAAATCAACGTGTCGGGAACGAACGCCATAAGAGCGCCTACCGATACGTTGTCCAAAAACTCGGTTATTCCGTCCGAAGAGAACAACGTAAACAGCGAAACCGCTTTTAAGTCGTCCAGATAGCCGTTGTTTTCCTTTTCGGCGGTTATAAACTCGTCGCCGAAGAGACTCTTCAGTAATTCGTTTACTTTTACGCCGTACTTGTCTTCGAGATCGCGAAGCGTATAATTTTCCGGCGATTTGGAAGCGTCGAGCAAAAACCCGATCACTTCTTCGATCGAATACTGGTTGAGATCGCCGAGGTCCTCGGTCGTACCGTTAGACAAGTCTTGCACGGTTATATTCCCGTACATGTAGTAAACGGCAGTAGCCACGCCGCCGAACGTCGTGACGATCCCCATTATTGCGCCTAAGAAGAAACATATCAGTCTTCTAAACACCTTACCCATAACACATCTCCTAGTAAGTTAATGGTGTAGCCTCGCACCCATATGCGGATGCGCTAAATATACGCGTATATTATAATATATATAATATTTTCCGTCAAGCGTTATAAAATTCTTTTTTTCATTTATTTGTCAAACCCCGAAAAATTTTTCGGCAAATTTTATTTTCGCGTTATTTAGCGCTTAAAAAAAGCGAAAAAAATAATTTCCGAAAAACTATGAAATCAGTTGATTTAAGCGTGGAATTTTAGTATAATCTTCTCATGTACGATTTGATAATAAACCCGCACGCCAAAGGCGGCAAAGCGGCTAAACTAAGACAAAAAGTAGAGAAGATTTTACGCGAGCGCGGCGCGGAATTTTCCGTGCATGAAACCAAAGCGCCCAAAGACGCGACTGAAATCGCAAAGAAACTCTCGCAATCGGGGGCGACGACTATCGTGGCGGTCGGCGGCGACGGAACGGTTCACGAAGTGCTTAACGGCATCGACTGCGAAAAAGTAAACCTCGGCATAATCCCGCTCGGTAGCGGGAACGATTTTATCGAGGCAGCGGGAATACCGCTGAAAACCGAGGACGCAATCGACGTTTTGCTTTCTTGCTCGGCAAAGCCGACGGATTATATGGTGTGCGACGGGGTGCGCGGTATAAACATAATCGGAACGGGCATAGACGTCGATATTCTTAAAAGATGCAAAGCCAGCAAAATTCTTCGGGGAAAACTTCAATATCTGTGGTCGCTTATAATCAGCCTTATAAAATTTAAATTTTATAAATTCGGAATAGTCGAAGAAAACGGCGAAAAAACGAACACCGAGGCGCTTATCGCCTGCGTCGGCAACGGCAGTCGGTTCGGCGGAGGCATAAAGATGTGTCCCGGAGCGGAAATAGACGATGGCAAACTCGATTTCGTCATCGCGGGGAAACTCAAAAAGATAAAGATACCTTACGCCTTTATAAAACTTATGCAAGGCAAAATACTCGAACAGGATTTCACAAAGAAAAAATATGCGGAACACGTCAAGATAGAATTTGACGAGCCGGTTACCGTCCAGATAGACGGCGAACTCTACGACGACCTTAAATTCGACCTTTCCATAGTGAAGGGCGGACTTAAACTTATAAGACCGTAAATGGACCTATAAGTCGATTAACTGTAAATTTTTTACAAAAAGCAGCCCTCTGAAACGTTTCGTTTCAGAGGGCTGCGAAATTTATTTAAAAATCAAATATCCACTTCGTTTAAGAGATTTTCGTCATTTTCGCGAAGTTCCTTCGGGACAACTATGCTGTCGTAATGCAAGAAATATTTACGCTTGTTTATAGTAAAATAATCCACTTCTTTAACGCACGCCAAGAGCAGC
>CAMOXE010000138.1 GCA_946628865.1 uncultured Clostridia bacterium
TATTTTGGCGACATTCTGGTGGACAACTGCTGTTCCCGTGTAAAATGGGAAAGTATGCTGGCTTCCACATGGCTGGTTACATTGGTTGCAGGCTTTGTAAACATTATGTTCCTGATGCAGGTCCGCTGAGAGTTATTTCCGGCTGTATCATGCATATGCAACAGACTTTGGCAGGAATGATATTACGATAAGCATGGCAAGGAAAGGATGCGGCTTATATGAGTTATATAAAGAAATCTCCCTGGCTTGTTCATTACGATGGTTCCAGCTGTAACGGCTGCGACATCGAGGTGCTGGCCTGCCTGACCCCGCTGTACGATGTGGAACGGTTCGGCATTGTGAATACCGGCAATCCCAAACACGCTGATATTTTTCTGGTGACGGGCGGCGTAAATACCCAGAACCTTCCGGTTGTGAAACAGATTTACGAACAGATTCCGGAACCGAAGGTGGTCATAGCGGTAGGGACCTGTGCCTGCAGCGGCGGCGTGTTCCATGACTGCTACAATATGCTGGGTGGCATGGACAAAGCTATCCCGGTGGATGTGTATGTGCCGGGCTGCGCTGCAAGACCGGAGTCCATTATCGACGGTGTGGTGAAAGGCCTGTCTGTGTTGGAAGAAAAGCAGAAGGCGCTTGACGTCGTGCTGAAAGAAATCGAAAAGCAGTACGGAAAGGGCGCTATAATGAAACTCGGTCAAGGCGCGGCAGACACGCATATCGACGTTATACCGACGGGGTGCTTGACGTTGGACCTCGCGCTCGGCATCGGCGGAGTTCCGCGCGGCAGGATCATAGAGATATACGGTCCGGAGTCGTCGGGTAAAACGACCGTCGCCCTTCACGTCATAGCCGAAACTCAAAAAGCGGGCGGAATAGCGGCGTTTATCGACGCGGAACACGCTCTCGACCCCGTCTATGCGGCAAAACTCGGCGTCGACCTCGAGAACTTATACGTTTCTCAGCCGGACACGGGCGAGCAGGCGCTCGATATAACGGATAGTTTAGTCAGGAGCGGCGCGGTAGACCTTATCGTAGTCGACTCCGTAGCGGCGCTTACGCCGAAAGCCGAAATAGAGGGCGATATGGGCGACAGTCACGTCGGTTTGCAGGCGAGACTTATGTCTCAGGCGCTGAGAAAATTGACGGGCATAACGAATAAGTCCAAAACCTGCGTTATATTTATAAACCAACTCCGTGAGAAAGTCGGGGTTATGTTCGGAAACCCGGAAGTTACGCCGGGCGGCAAGGCGCTTAAATTCTATTCGAGTATAAGGATAGACGTCCGCAAGACGGATACTTTAAAAGACAGCGACGGAATGTTCGGCAACCGAACGAAAGCGAAGATCGTGAAAAATAAACTCGCTCCGCCGTTCAAGACCGCGGAGTTCGATATAATTTACGGCGAGGGCATTTCTCAGACCGGTTGCATAGTCGATCTCGGCGTGGAATTCGGAATACTCGAAAAGAGCGGCTCGTGGTTTTCGTATAACGGCGAAAAGATAGCGCAAGGCAGAGACAAGGCTAAAGATTATCTTGCCGACAACCCGGAAGTCAGAAAGGAAATTGAGGACAAGATAAGGGAGCAAGCGAAATAAAAAAGGCGGGGAGATATCTCCTCGTCTTTAATTCCGCCACTAAATAAATCGCGTTACGATAAACAAAATCGCTATCAGAATCGGTTGATGCACGACGTACACTTCAAACGAATACGCGCCCAAAAACCGTATAGGTTTAAACAGTTTGTTATTCGTGAATTTCAGTTTGGTGGATGGCGAGCGATAAAGAACTTTTCCTATAAATACGCCGAGGATATAAAACGCCGTGTGCGGTAAAATCGGGTAGTAATCCGAAGAGACGAAACCGACGCAGCGGAAATTGAATATAGCCAAAAACGATAGCGAGCGGTCGTAAACGACGATCGTCTCGAAGTAAAGTCCGAGCGCAAAAACTGCGACCGCGAGCGGCAAAAGCGCGGCGACGGGCAATTTTTTAAGCAGCGGACTTACGAGCATACACAGCGCGAGCAGGTGAAATATTCCGAACCAAATAGTTGTGTTTGCGTCGATAACGCGCGAAGTGATCAGCGTTACGCCCGTAATGCAGGCGGCAAGCACTGCCAAAACGGCGCCTTCGCGCACGGTGTGCTTTGCGAACGTCGAGACTATTCCGGACGAAATTACGAAAATTTCCGCGCAGAGAGCGTAGGTTAAAAGTCTGAAAGTGTCGTCGCCGTGAGCCGTCGAGCATAGCGCGGCGATCCGATCAAACGCGGTGCCGCTGAATTCGTCGTAAAAAATATGCCCGATATCGTAAATCAGATGGTTTAAAATCATGAAGATTACGGCAAAACCCTTGAAAAAATCGAGTTCGGCTATTCTTGAATTAAAATTCACTTTTTTCAGCATATGCGTTCGCTCCGTAATATACAAACATTATATATAATTGCGGCGCGATAGTCAATAAAAAAGAGGTAAGATGTATACCGTTACGTTAAAAAGAACAGAAGAAAAGAAAATATTAAGGGGTTATCCGTGGGTATTTGCCAACGAAGTCCAAAAAGTCGAGGGTAAAGCCGAGCAGGGCAGTATAGCGGAAGTCCGCGCGGCGGACGGTAGGTTTATCGGCAAAGGCTTTATCAATCACGCGTCGAAAATTTTAGTCAGAATGCTGACGCTAAGCGGCGAGGAAACAGATAAACAATTCTTTGAGCGGCGAATCCGTGCCGCCGTAGAGTACAGAGAATCCCTCGGGTACTCGGATAATTATAGGGCGGTGTTCGGCGAGTCCGACGGACTACCGGGTCTTATCGTGGACAAGTACGGCGATCGTCTTTCCGTGCAGATTCTTTCGCTCGGCATGGAAAAGATAAAAGATACGATTTTGGATATTCTGGAAAGCGTATTTCATCCCGTCGGCATTTACGAGCGCAGCGACGTTGCGGTGAGGGCGAAAGAGGGTTTGACAGAGCGAAAAGGCGTCTTGCGCGGCGATGACAAAACCGAAGTGATTATCGAAGAAAACGGGCTTAAACTTTTCGTGGATCTCGAAAACGGACAAAAGACCGGATATTTCCTCGACCAAAAGGAAAACCGCGACGATTTGAAATATTATGTGA
>CAMOXE010000139.1 GCA_946628865.1 uncultured Clostridia bacterium
AAAGAGCAAGACCAAAAAGCCTTGCTCCGACGTGGCGGACTTGTGCGTGTGAAATACGCACACAGGACGCCACTCGTTTTCAGGGCTCCCGCAAAGATTTTGTGAAACAAAAGATTTGTGGGAAAAGGAGCAACCGACCGTAAAGTCATAGCCACCTGCTTATTTGCAGGTGGCTGACAAAAGGTCGCGTTGCGACGTGGTGGAGATGAGGGGAGTTGAACCCCTGTGTCGCTTGCAAACCCGATAACCTTCTACACGTTTATTCTTTCTTTATTCCCCTTGCGCGTAACGCCGAAAGACAGGCTTATACGCGCCGCCGATTGCTTTGTGCCTCTCGCTGCACGCAACCTCTGCAACGAAACGTTCTCGGTCTTAACTGACGCCGCTATCGCGATCGACCGACCATCGCGACGCGACGCTCGCTCTAATTACGCGGCGAGTGCAAAATTGTTATTTTCTGCAAATAAATTTAATTTATCGTCTTTAACGCAGCCGAATCCTGCGACGTGCTTGTGTTATCGCTTCCGCACACGGTCGAACCCGGTGCATCCCCATTTCTTATTTCCGTAACGCTATTATATTACATTTTTATCTTTTTTGCAACTATTTGTATATTATTAACTTCCTGCTGACGTAATTGTAAACCATTACGACCAAAGTTCTTATGACGAAGTCTACGGGATACGTCAGTATCGCTACGGATTTCCCTAAATAGAGTACGTCGTAAAGTAAATACTGCAATCCTATTCCTATGAATAAGCCGACAGCGGATAGCGCCACGAAAATCATCACTCCTTTAACGCTCTTTGAAAGCGCGGTCTTTGCGTTCTTATATACCATATACGTCGACAGTATATAGTTTATCGTAACCCCCACCGCAAAACCGCAAGCCGTAGACAGCGGCGTTACAAACCATTTGGCGCTGCCTTTAAACGCTAAAAACTGAACGATTGTCGCAGCCGAAAAATCAAACGCCGCGGCAAACGCGCCGACTATGGCAAATCGGATTATTTCCCATATTATCGCGTTTGAATTTATCTTGTCCTTAAAATACAATTCGTAAATCAAGGTTAAGTATGCGAGCGATACGATAGACGAGATAAACACCGAAACGTATACGTTTATTTTAAACGCCGCCGCTACGACCGACATCATTGCGTCGGCAAGAACGCCAAAAACGGCAAGGACGCCGAAGTATAGCGCGTTTTTTTTATTTATTTTAGGCAATTTACCGTTTCCGCACACGGTTAAAATAACGGCGAAGTATACCGCGAAAATTACAACTGCGGACAATAAACTCCTTATCAAAAGCGCAGAATCTATTTCCAGCATTTTATCTGCGGAATAAGTAACCGTTATCGTCCTCGCCCCTAAATCGACGTTTATCGCAAAGAGCGTCGACGCCGCCGAAAGCAGACAAATCACGACCGCATATATTAAAATTTCCTTTCTTTCTCTGTTCATATCGCTAAATAAAACGCACTCGACGAGATTATAAAACCCATCGCGCTTACGGCGATTATCCTCGAGGATATTGTGCCTCTTTCGCCTTTTTCAGTTTCGTAGTCATAATTTTTGCCGATTAAATATCCGAGCGGTAATAATATCGCGGTTATATATCTGAAATCCATAGAGCAGCCGAACGGCATACTTACTTGCAAGTAGATATAAAACGCTATAATCGACAGCGCAATATAGGCAAAAACGTTGAAATCTCCGTCAGCCTTACCGCGTTTTACGAGATTTATCGCTGTAAAAACTACTATCGAAAACCACGTCGCATAGCCGAAAATTATCGAAACCGCCGCCGCGCCGTAGCCGCCCGCATAGTTAAATTCTCCGAATATCGCGGATTTTATCGCATAAGTCAGAATATTGTAGTTGTAAAACGCGTGGCAAAATAACCTTACAGAATAATCCGGAAGATAAATCGGCGAAATATACCGCATCAAAAAGTTATAAAATCCGTTAGTGTATATTATTCCCGAATTGTTCCGATCGTAATACGAAACGCTGTAAATATTCTGCCTGTTTAAAACGTAATCGCGAGTGCCGGTAAACAAGTTCGAGTTGAGATTTCTGAAAACGAAGTTATACGGCAAGCCGTAAACGCTGTGCGCGTAGAGTTGAAACCACAGCCCTATCGGCACGCTGATAAGCAAAAACAGCGAATACTGCAATAAAAGTTTCTTCAATTTTACCGCGCCGTCTTTTTTAGCAAGGCTTTTGTAGAGTTCGATAATGAAAAACATGAGCATTCCAAGCGACAATATCACGGCGGAAAGTTTCGTCATCATGCCCAAGCCGAGATATAACGCGGAAAGCGTAAAATCAACGAACCCGTTGCCTTGTTTTTTCCATTTAATCAGCCTATAAGTCGATAAAACCATAAAAAGCGTGCATAACACGTCGTTATTTATCTGACCGGAAAACTGTATGAGCCGAGGGAAAAACGCGCAAAATACAGCCGCGATATACGCGCCGCGCTTGCTAAGATCTGTCAAAAGCAAAGTCTTTAAAGCGTATACGGAAATTAAAAACGTAAAAAAGCAAGACAGTATCTGGGTAGACCCGAACAGCGCTTTGCTGTCCGCAATCACGCTCGGAATAAAACAAATCTTTTCATAAATTTTCATCCAGGTCGCCGCAACGTAATAATAAAGCGGCGGATGATAAAACTGGTACACGTTCTGCTCGGTAAAAGCGTGATCGGGCAGGCGAAAATTGTTAAAGATATATAACGCGTAATCGTAATGTCCGTTGTTGTTTTTGGTAAAAGTATCGTACTGTCTGACGTCGCAGGGCGTATACAGCATATAAGCGAGCCTTATAAAAAACGAAAGCGCTAAAATATAGTATAGGTCGAGTTTAAAATTCGTCTTTTTATTCAGTCTTAAAACTATATACGAAACTATCGTCGCCGCGATAAGTATGGCGGAACAAGTTTTCGCTACGCTGCCTTGAGGATAGTTCTTGTTTAAATCGAAAGGCTTTATAATCGTATACGCTATATAAATAAACGCGAATATCGCCGAACATATGCCGACTTTTATGAGCGTGGATTTGATTTTCGGTTTTGCGAAACGTTCTGCGTCAATTTGCGTCGGCATTTTTCCCGCCCTCCTCGTGATATTCTTTTTCCGCGTTTACGCTCCAGAGTTTATCGTCGTCTTTTTTGCCTTCGATTATCTGGTCGGCGGCGATAAGCCCCGTCAGAATCGAGTGGTCCATATTGTTGTATCTGTGCTGTCCGTT
>CAMOXE010000140.1 GCA_946628865.1 uncultured Clostridia bacterium
CTGCCTTGTCTGTATACTACCACTTTCCTCGGCGAAAGGCCCTTTTCCGATAGTTCGTCTACGTCCACCGAGCCGTGCTCCGCGGCAAAGACGCCCATGCTTATTCGATTTAAAAACTCTTGTTTTCTGTTTTTTACCGCGTTATACGAGCGCTGAAGGGGAATTAGCCTTTCGATTATGGAAGTTCCGAAAAACTTACCCGCCGTCGATATGGATTTTTGCATCACGAACGGGAAATCGCGCGTCCCGTCCTCGCCGTTTGCAAACGGCAGTTCGCCGATATAGAGCAGTTCGCCGTTTGCCACCGCTATAACTCTGCCGAACGGCAGTTTTGCGGACGGACGCTCGAAACGCTCTATCACTATAACCCGATCGTGCGCGACGGTCTCCGTGGCGGACTTGTCGCCGGAGAGTGAAAAGACGCCTACGTCCTCTCCTTTAAGACGGACGTTATAGCGCGCTTCCACGTCGTCGACGTGCATTGCCCTTGCGCGTATTACGCTCTTGCACTCTTCGAGAGTTTCCGCCGCTAAACAGTCCGGAAATATCTCGAAAGGCGATACTACCGTAATGCCGACGTCGCCGTCTTTGACGTCCTTGCCGTCGTAAGTCCCCACGAAATTGCCTTTATTTCCGTCCCAGCCTATTTCGTAAAACGCCGTGCCGCAAACTTCGCTCCACAGCGTGGCTTTTCGTATGGTGGCGGACAGGTCTATTCTCGAGCAGGTCGAATTCAGTATAGCGGTCGTCAATTTCGCGGTCTTTAAATCGCTGTCGTCCGAACCTGCGGCTTTTACGCTCATGATCGGGCGCATACGCGTCAGTCGCGCTATTCTCGTCTCGATTACCGGCGCAATGTGGTTGTAGACGTTTCTGTTTTGCCAGAAATAGTACTTTTCGTCCTCTTCTATCTCGCCGACAGCGGATATTTCGCAGTATTGGTTTCCGTTTAAGAAGTTGACGTTCAGTTCCCATTGCCGTTCGGTGTTTCTGCGTTCTTCGCGGCGGGTCTCGTAGTCTGTTACGACGTCTTTTACGAGGTCCTCGTAGAACTCGGTTTCTTCGTTAATCAACTTATTGCCCTCCATTTACTTTTTCTCCTTGTTAAAAGCGTTGAGTGCCGAGGTGAGTTTTTTGAGACATTTTCCGCAAAGGTGCAAGTCGGTTTCCACGCCGAATAAACTTATCGCGACGTTTGATTTTTCACTGCAGCCTTTGGCGTCGCACACGCCGAAGTAGTCATCGTTTACTACCGTTTTCATTTTTCATATCCTCCAGAATTTTATAAATTTTTATCTTTTCCGCCTCGAGTTCGTCGTCGGAAAGCGAACTTAAATCCGCGCTTTCTCTCATATCGAGCAGCAGTTTAGCCGCCGTGACGTCGGGCGGAAAATTTTTTGTGGTTACCTTTCTCTTGCATAGTCGTTCTTCGCCCTCTTCGCTCGCGGCGAATTCCTCGACTATTTCCTTCGCGTCGTAGCCGACCGCGCGCTTTATAAGGGCGAGTTCTATCTCTTTTTTAGTCTTTTCTTCCACTTAAAGCCTCCTTATGTTTCGACTTCTGCGGAGTTTTCGTATCAGCCTTTCTTTGTCTTTGGTAATCGCCGATTTGATTTCGTCCGGGCGCTCGCCGCGAGGTCTCGTCATCAAAAAATATCTCAGTTCGTCGAGGGCGTGGTCATCCGTTTTTTTCGGAATATCTCCTGACGACCACCTGTAATTTTTCAGTTCGCGGATAAGGTTTTCGCAACTCCTGAAAATAAAGAGTCTTTTGCCTTTAAGGTATTCTTTAACTCTTGCTATGCCCGCAAAGAGGTCTTTATCCACTTTCGGATTTGCCAAAATGCCGTAATCCGAAAACAGTTCGGTAACGCTTTTGCTTGCGGCGAGCGTCTTTTGATTCGCCGCGGAATCTATAAGCGCGTTGATCCTGCCTTTAGCGTCTTTTTTCCAACCGAGTTTATCCGAAATTTTCTTGATTTCTTCGGCGTGATAGCCGACGTCTTTCCCCGCCAAGAAATGCTCGGCGACGACGTAGACGTTGTCGTCGTAGTCCACGCAGTACCAATGGCACGAAAGCGGATTGTTAAGTCCCGGGTCGATAGACAGCGTCGCCTGCCAGTCCGCGGGGACGGGAAAAGCGTCGATGACGTGCGTGTTTTCGTCGAATTCGGGGTAGACGGGACCGTAAAGACTTTTAAACTGTCCGTATCTTCTCGAAACCAACTCGTCCTCGCTCATAGACGAAGTCAAAGCCTCGATTTCTTCCTTTGACAAAAACGGATTGTCCGCCCACTCGACGAATTCGCACCAGACGTCTTTCGACTGTTTTTTATTGAGGTATATTTCGTCGTAGATAAAAGTCAGACCTTTAAGCGGAGTCATCGTGCCGAAAATATCCCCGCGCTTGTCGAAAACGCGCATTTTGCATTCGCGGTAGACGTCCTCGGGCGGCTCTTCGTCAAACCAGACGAAGTCGAGCGAACTGCCTTGGAATTTTTCTCTGCCCTGGTCGCAACTCTTAAAGCCTATTACCGAATATCCGCCGAAAACGTTCTTTATCTTGATTTGGTCTACTACGCCGCTTTCGGGGTCGTCTTTCCGTCCCGAACTCATCACTATATCCGCTATCCACTCTTTGGGCAGATAGTGCAGTATTTTTTTCTGCGCCACGTCCCGCTGAACTTCGCGTGAGAGCGATACCACCCAGCCGAAAACGTCCTTTCTGTTTTTGCGGTAGGGGTGTATGCCTCTGGCGAGATATATGCTTTCCACCGCGCCGCACTCGGTTTTGCCGCTGCGGTTGCCGCCGAAAACCCAGCGGTTGCGCTTTTTGCATTTATGAAAGGCAATCTGCTTTAAATGCACTTTGTCTCCGGCGTTGTACTTGGCAAGATTGCTGTTTTTCCGCCTTTCAAACTCTTTTTCTATGCGGTTTAATCGTTCTATCGCTTCGTTTAAGTCCATTATCGACAAACACTCTCCTTTTTCTTTCAAAAAAGACTTTTAAGCCCGTCTTGAATATTTATAATGTAATTATGAAATTTTACCGCCGTTTCTTTTGCGTTTTAATATTGATTGTGTTTACCGCGTTTCCGTTTGGCTTTTCGGCTTTTGCGGACGCGTCGGAGTATTCGCGCGTTCTTTCGGAGGACGTCGTGCTTTATATGGATTCGGACCTCACGCGCCCGTGGTTTACTCTTCCGTACAGTTATTACGTTAAAGTTTTGTCCGTCGGAGTGCGCTCTGTAAAAGTCGAATACAAAGGCGGCAGCGCCGCGCACCCGTCGGTCAAGGGGTATATTCCGATAGAAAATCTTTCGTATGCGGCTGAGCCTGCCGCTCCGTATCCCGTGGTAACGTTCGAGATAGGCGCGAGTTGTTTATTATACAGAGATACTAATTTCACCTATTTCGAGACCGTTGCCGAAAACAGCGCGGTTGATTTTTACGGCGTATACACCGGTAAAAACGGCAGAGAATATATATTCGGTTTCGTGTCGGCTGCGTCGGGGGATAACTATATGGGCTTTATCGAGAAGTCCGCGATAAAGAATTTCGTCGTTCCGCGACTTATAGTCGAAGAGGAAAAACCCGAAGAAGTTTCGGAAACGGTCGAAAGCAAAGAAAGTTCCCCAAAGACGGTAAACGGCGACGGATTGCAGATAGTGATAGTCGTAGGCATTTCGGTCGTCGCGATAAGTATAGTTTATCTTTTGTTTCGCCCCTCGCCGAAGCGAGCGGGGGAAGAGGCTATCTCCGACGACGTCAAATATTAAACGTCACGCCTTTCGCTCTGTAGCAAGACGACGGCAAAGATCGCGCTATAGCCTGCTTTTTGGAAAATTCGGCGTACTTGTCCGATAAAAATGCGAACTTTAAAAACCGAGTCTTAAACACCTCTTCGGTAAAGCCGAGTTTTTTAAGTTCGTCGGAAAATTTTACTATCGCGGCGAGTTGTCGGCGGAAGTATTTGCGAGTGTTTTTTATCTCGTCGATCTCCGCATTTTTTTTGCCGAAAAATTTATAAAGCAGATATTGTTTCGATATATCCGAAAGCCGTTTGAACGCTTCCTTTACCGTTTGGCAAAGATATATAAGGTCGTCCTTTCGCTCGGTCATGGCGAGCAATTTATTTGCGATCTCCTCGCACGGTACAAGCGACAAATGACTCTTTACCGCGGTTTTTAAAAACAATTCGTCCATTTCGTCTATCACGTTTTTGCAGGTCTTGTAACTTGCGATAACGCATTTTTCAAAAGCGTACATTTCTACCTCCAACGTCGTTTTTTTCTCCGAACACGCATATATTACACCCTGATTTCCATCGTGAAAATGATATATGACGCTTTCAAAAGAAAAAAATTAAATAAAAAATACGAACAAATGTTCGGAAATATGATACGAAATTTATTATGACATATGCTTGTCATAAAACAAAAATAAAATGGTAAAAACAGGAATTTCACGAAATTGACGTTATAAAAGACGCATCGAAGGGAGTTAAAAAGAACGTTTTACGGGGTTTTAAGGGAAAAGGATAAAAAAATGGGAATATGAGGGCTTTTTTGCTTGAAAAAAAGTTAAAAATGTAATAAAATATAATTTAGATAAAATTTAAGTCAATATATTTATCGAAAAACGATAATTTAGGAGGAGTTTTTTCAATGGAAAAGAAGAAGTACGTTTACCTTTTTACCGAAGGCAACGCGAAGATGCGCGAATTGCTCGGCGGTAAGGGCGCGAACCTTGCGGAAATGACCAACATCGGTCTTCCCGTTCCTCAAGGTTTTACCATTTCTACCGAGGCTTGCACGAAGTATTACGAAGACGGTAGACAAATCAATCCCGAAATTCAGGCGGAGATAATGGAATACATCGAGAAGATGGAAAAAATCACCGGCAAGAAGTTCCGCGATAAAGAAAATCCGTTGCTCGTTTCCGTTCGTTCGGGCGCAAGGGCATCGATGCCGGGCATGATGGACACTATCTTAAACCTCGGTTTAAACGAAGACGTAGTGGAAGTTCTTATC
>CAMOXE010000141.1 GCA_946628865.1 uncultured Clostridia bacterium
TCTTAAAAAGGGCGGAAGGATAGCGATAATAACCTTTCACTCGTTAGAGGACAGAATAATAAAACAGACGTTTAAAGACTTGGAAACGGACTGCATATGCGATAAACGGTTACCGATATGCGTTTGCGGCAAGAAAAAGATCGTAAGCGCGGTGACTAAAAAGCCTATCGAGGCAAGCGAAGACGAATTAAACGAAAATCCAAGGGCAAAAAGCGCAAAATTGCGCGTTGCCGAAAAAATATAATAATAAATTTCGAGGGGAACGAATATGTATTATAACGGAAAGACAAACGTTTTGGAACGCGAAGAGACGACTTACAAAAGCAAAACCGAAAACTCAGGCGCAAACGCTTACGCGTATCGAGGCTATACGAAAACCGATACCGTTACGAAAAGGGCGTATTCTGCCCCGACCGTAAATTATATAAGCGTTGAACCTTCTCTGAAAGAAAACGTAAAGGCGCATAGCGACGTTTTTGAAGATGAGGACGAAAACGCCAAGCCGAGTAAAGCCACGATGCAGTATGCAAATATGGAAAAACGTGACTTTATCGAGGCGGAAATGAAGTCCGCCGTTTCAGACTCAAAGAAGTACAAAATAAACGCGAAGAGCATGATATTCGTGGCGGTATACGCCATTGCCGTACTCACGATATTTTCGCTTATCATCTTAAACGCCGCAATGCTGAAAAGCGTTGACAATACGATAAAGCAAAACGCGGCGAGGATAGAACTTTTAAGGGAAGAAAATCTCACGCTTAATAACGAACTCGACTTTGTAAGGAGCGACGAAGTTATAATTTCAGAGGCTGAGAAAAGAGGGCTTAATTAAGGAGCGTTATTTTAAATTACAGCGTTAATATTTTACGAAAGAGGTTATTCGCATTTTTGCTTGCGGTAACCTTTCTTTTTTTGGTAATAGCGGGCAGGGTATTTTACGTTCAGGTGATCCATGGCAACGAACTGCAATCGAAGGCGATAGATCAATGGACGAGAGAACTGCCCATCGTTGCGTCTCGGGGAAATATAGTTGACAGAAACGGCGTCGTGCTTGCCGGCAACAAACAGTCGTATTCGGTTTTCGTTCGTCCCAGATCCGTAAAAGACCCCGAACAAGTCGCCGTAACTCTGTCTGAAATATGCGGTGCGGATAAAGGGAAACTCTTGGAAAAAATCAAGTCGGACGGGGTTTCCGAAATAACCGCGGCAAGGCGCGTCGGAAAAGACGTCATTGCGCTTTTAAGCGAGAAAAACCTTGACGGCGTATATTATTCCGAGGACAATACGCGCGTCTATCCTTACGGCGACCTGCTCTGTCAAATTCTCGGTTACACCTCGACCGACGGCAGCGGACAGACGGGGATTGAAAAGCGCTACGACGAATATCTTTGCGGTTATGACGGCGAGATACTTTACGAGGCGGATCTTATAGGTAAAGACATTTCGGGCAGAACCGCGAGGTACGTCGCCGCTACCGACGGGCTTAACGTTAGGCTTACCGTGGACCTTGAAATTCAGCAGATATGCGACGCCGTAATGGCGGAGGCGTGCGACGAATACTCTCCGAAATCGGTTGCTGCCGTCGTTTTAGAGCCGTCTACGGGTAAAGTTCTTGCGATAAGTCAAGCGCCGTCGTTCGATTTAAACGCGGTGCCGAGAGACGATATCGGCTATCTCAACAAAACCGGCAGAAGCGTCATAATAAGCGATTCATACGAGCCGGGGTCGACGTTTAAAATTCTTACAGCCGCAGCGAATATAGAAGAGCATTTGAGCGGCAACGCAAATGCTTTTTCGCTGAATTACGTCTTTAATCCGAGCAGGTTTCGCTACGTCGGCGGCAGGGCGATAAAGTGCTGGAGTACGCATGCGAACGGAAAACACGCAAACGAAACGTTGCAAGAGGCGCTCAATAACAGTTGCAACCCGTGCTTTGTGGATATTGCGCTTGCGCTCGGAAAAGAAACCATGTATAAATACGTCAAGGCGTTTAATTACGGCGCTGCGACGGGTATAGATTTCGACGGCGAGGCGATAGGAATGTTAATTCCCGAAAGTTCGGTAACGGACGGAGATTTGGCGAGAATAAGTTTCGGTCAGACTATAGCGGTAACGCCTCTTCAACTTGCCGCGGCGACCGCCGCGGCGATAAACGGCGGCGTATATTACGAACCGTATCTCGTCAGCGAGATATTCGACGCAAAAGGGAACGTCGCCGAAGTGATCCTTCCGAAAGAAAAGCGCAGGGTTATAAGCGCAAAATCCTCCGAAATACTTCGCGGGTATCTTGAAAACGTCGTTAAAGACGGCAGCGGCAAGCAAGCCTATATCGAGGGCTATAGAGTGGGCGGAAAGACGGGAACTGCGCAAAAATACGAAAACGGCGTCATTGCGGCGGGGAAGTACGTCATGAGTTTTATAGGTTTTTTCCCTGCCGACAAGCCTAAATATCTTGCGCTTTGCGTTGTAGACGAGCCGATCGGCGGACAATACGGATCGACTGTAGCCGCGCCGCTCGTCAAGAAAATTTTCGAGGGTATTATAGGGGCTAAGCATGAGATTTGAAAGGATTTTAAATACGGTTAAAGTTTTAAAGGTTTACGGAGAAAAACCGAGCGAGATAAATTATATTACCGACGATTCGGAAAAAGCGGTGCAAGGCTGTTTGTTTATTTCGAGAAAAGGCAATAATAAAGACGGAAAAGATTATATTGCCTTAGCGGTCTCGCGCGGAGCGGTTGCGGTAATGGGCGACGAATTCGTTTGCGGCGCGCCGTGTTTTATCGAAGTCGACGACGTAAACGCGGCAATGATAACCGTTAGTTATAATTTCTTTTTTTCGGAAATAAAGCCGCCTAAATTAATAGGCGTCGTCGGCACTAACGGAAAAACCAGCGTTTGCCATATACTTTCGCATTTGCTTTCAAGCGCGGGGTATTCAACGGGGATAATCGGGACAATCGGCGTATACTATTCGGGTAAAAGAATAAATTCCGAATTGACTACGCCGGGGCTGATTGAACTTTGCGAAATCATATCCAAAATGCAAAAAGACGGCGTAAACGCAGTAGTAATGGAGGTTTCCGCGCACGCGATAGCGCAAAGACGAACGGGAAATCTGTTTTTCGACGCGCTTATATTTACCAACTGCAGCGAAGATCATTTGGATTATTTCGAGACTTTCGAGAAGTATTCAAACGTTAAGCGCTCGATTTTCAAATCGGTCAGAACGGATAAAATGATAGTAAACGCCGACGATCCGCTCGGTAGAAAGATTATCGAAGAAGAGGGGATAAACGTCATCAGTTACGGTATCGAAAATCCTGCCGACGCGTTTGCGATAGTCGGGAAAGAAAGCGACGAAGGCACCGAGTTTATATTAAACCTTATGGACTACGTCAAAAGGGTAAACCTGAAACTCGTCGGAGAATATAACGTGTACAACGCTCTCGCGGCGCTTACTTGCGCCGCCGCTATCGGAGTGAACGCGGAAATCGCCGCCAAAGCGGTTGAGGAAGTCAAACCAATCGCCGGCAGATGCGAGTTTTTAGGAAGGTGTCGCGGCGGAAAAATTTTTCTCGACTACGCGCATACTCCGGACGGTATTTTTAAAAGTTTAACTTCGCTTAAAAAGGTGTGCA
>CAMOXE010000142.1 GCA_946628865.1 uncultured Clostridia bacterium
CGACACCTAATGGCCTTGGCCAGTATTTTTCAGAGATGGTCGAAAAGGTGAATGCAAAAAGGAAAAAAACACTTCTGGCGCTCCTTTGGGGGGGGGGGAAAAAAAAAAAAAAATAAAAAAAAAAAGAGGGGGGGGGGTGGTGATCTGAATTTTCCCTGCCGCCCGCCTTTTGCGTTAAGATTTAATCTTCCAAGTCTTCGAAAATTTCGTCGTCAAAGAACTCTTTTAAAGACATATCGAGTGTAGCGGCAATTTGGTATACCGTATCTAATTTTACGGTTTTATATTTTCCGTTTACAATCATCGATACCGTCGGGCGAGGTATTCCGCCGCGTTTAAACAACTGATACTGCGTCAATTTGCGTTGTTTAAGTAAATTTTCTACTCTTTTACCGACAGCCTCTGTCAATTTCATATTATCACCTTTGGTTTATTACAATAAACTTTTATTACAATAATTATATATTGTGCAAAAATAATAATAGTTTATTGCGATAAACGCTTTACCATTTTAGTTTATTGTGATAAACTAAAATGGTAAAGGTGAGTTATGATTATTACGTTTTGCGGACATTCGCAGATTGTGTATGGTGATGCCGAGTATTCTGTATTATTTAAATTATTGGAAAATGAAATAATTAAAGATAAAAATTGTGTTTTCTATTTGGGAGCATACGGAAATTTTGACGGACTTTGTTATAGAGTTTTAAAAGTACTAAAACAAAAATACGCTACGATTAAAATAGTATTTATAACGCCGTATATTTACGAGGGATATGGGAAATTGCAAGATGTAAAATATTTTTATGACGATGTAATATTCCCTTCGCTTGAAAAAGTTCCGAAAAGATTTGCGATATTAAAGAGAAACGAATGGATGGTGGACAATTCGGACTATATCGTTTCATTTATTAAGTATTCGTGGGGCGGTGCGGCAAAAATGTTAGACTATGCGAAGAAAAAAAGAAAGACTTATGTAAATATAGCGGAAAATAAATATTTGTAGAGCAAGAAAGACACACCGTTATTGCAGTACTTGCAATAACGGTGTGTCTTTCTTACAGCGGAATTATGCTGGAAGATTTAAAAAACGAGGGCTGCATATAAAATCGCATGCAGCCCTGTATACTTTATAGAGTATCGATTATTTTACCAAAGTTCTCTGTCCTCAACCTGCTTTTTAACGAGCGCTATAAATTCGTCTATCTTCATTTTGCCTATATCGCCCTTGCCGCGCTGACGAACGGCAACTTCGCCGCTTTCAGCCTCCGCTTCGCCGATAACGAGCATATAGGGCACTTTTTCGAGTTGCGCGTCGCGTATCTTCTTGCCGATTTTCTCGCTGCGAAGATCCTTTTCCGGGCGTAGTCCCGCATATAAAAGTTTATTGTAAACTTCTTTGCAATACTCTTCGCTCTTTTCGGATATATCCATGACCCTTACCTGTTCGGGGGCGAACCAAAGCGGCAACGCTCCGGCGTATTTCTCCAGAACGAGCGCAAGCGTGCGCTCGTAGCAGCCGATAGAAGTTCTGTGTATAACGTAGGGGAATTTCTTTTCGCCGTCCACGTCGGTATAGAGCATATTGAAACGCTTTGCGAGTTGGAAGTCTATCTGTATTGTAATAAGCGTGTCCTCTTTGCCGAAAACGTTCTTAATCTGAATATCGAGTTTCGGACCGTAGAACGCCGCCTCGCCGTCAGCTTCGGAATAGTCAAGACCGATGTCGTCGAGGATATTCCGCATTACCGATTGTACTTTTTCCCACTCTTCGGCAGAACCTAAATATTTCGCCTTGTTGTTTTCGTCCCATTTGGAAAATCTGTACGATACGTCGCCGTCAAGCCCCACCGCTTTAAGCATATATATCGCAAGGTCCAGACAACCCTTGAACTCTTCCTCGAGTTGGTCGGGCGTACACGCGAGGTGTCCTTCGGAAATAGTGAATTGTCTTACCCTTATAAGCCCGTGCATTTCGCCCGAATCCTCGTTTCTGAAAAGCGTCGAAGTTTCGTCCAGACGCATCGGCAGGTCTTTATAACTTCTCGGTCTGTTCAGATACGCCTGGAATTGGAACGGACAAGTCATCGGGCGGAGCGCGAACACTTCTTTGTCTTTGCCCTCTTCGCCCATCACGAACATGCCCTCTTTATAGTGGTCCCAATGCCCGGAGATTTTATAGAAATCCGACTTTGCGAAATACGGAGTTTTGGTAAGCAGATAGCCGCGGCGATATTCCTCGTCCTCGACAAATCTCTGAAGTATTTGTACGGTTTTCGCGCCCTTCGGGAGAAGAACGGGGAGTCCTTGACCGATAACGTCTACGGTCGTGAAATATTCGAGGTCTCTGCCGATCTTGTTGTGGTCGCGGAGTTTTGCCTCTTCGACTTTTTGAAGATACTCGTCGAGTTCGGCTTTTTTCGGGAACGCCGTGCCGTAGATACGGGTAAGCATCTTGTTTTTAGCGTCGCCGC
Organism: uncultured Clostridia bacterium; assembly: GCA_946628865.1. GTDB lineage: Bacteria > Bacillota > Clostridia > Christensenellales > Borkfalkiaceae > UBA10281. Next base: position 2,475 of record CAMOXE010000142.1, read on the forward strand.
GCCAGTACGCGCCGGTAAGCGAAGTGAGTTTAAACGCCTTGATTATTCCTGTAGAGGGAAGATGCGGTCCGCGGCAAAGATCGGTGAAATCGCCTTGGCGGTAGAAAGAAATAACGCTGTTTTCGGGAAGATCCTCGATGAGTTGGACTTTATACGGTTCGTTAAACTTTTTCATAAGCGCTATCGCTTTATCTCTCGGCAGTTCAAAACGCTCGATAGGGAGATTTGCCTTGATTATCTTCGACATTTCTTCTTCTATAGTCTTTAAATCTTCCTGAGAGATAGGCGTTTTGAAATCTATATCGTAATAAAATCCGTTTTCGATAGTCGGACCTATCGCCAGATTGCAGGTGGGATAAATCGCCTTGACTGCCTGCGCGAGAACGTGCGAACAGGTATGGCGGTAGATATTTAAGCCCTCTTTGTCTTTCAAAGTGATTATCTTTACTTTCGCGTCGCCTTGAATTTCGTAAGACAAGTCGACGAGCGCACCGTCGACTTCGCCCGCAATGGCGTTTCTGGCAAGTCCGTCGCTCAAAGTTTTCGCCACGCCCAAAACCGTGGTTGATTGCGGGAAGATCATAACGCTCCCGTCCTGAAGTGTGATATTCATAATTCCTCCTAAATAAACAAACGCCCTTAGGACAATCCTAAGGACGAAAAAATTTCCGTGGTTCCACCTTAATTACGGCTAAGCGCCGTCGCTTTAACGCCGCTTTTTAGGCGCGGCATACCCGCTACGGACAGTGGTTTCGATAGTCTTTCCTCTTCGCGCACGCCTCTCAGCACACGGCGCGCTCTCTGTAGCGACGGTAAAGGTCTACTTGTCTGTCCTTGCGCAACTAACTTGTATAAACTATTATATACGATTAAAAATTTTTGTCAAGCGTATTTGACTAATAATTTTCGTATTTCGTCAAAAATCGTTGTTATTTATATATTAAAGTGATATAATTGTTATCGGTGAAAAATGGGCGCGAAAAAAGTTTTTAAGAGAATTATAAAGATTGTTTTAGCCGTTGTACTGACGATAATCCTGCTTGCGGGCGGGTACGTCGGTTACGTTCTGCTTTCTTACAGCCGCGTGGGCGACGAGGCGTTGGCGGTCACGGAAGGAACCGAAAAAACCGGCGTTTCTTTAGACAACGAATATAAAGTGCTGTCGTATAACGTCGGTTTCGGCGCGTATTCGCAAGACTATACGTTTTTTATGGACGAGGGCTACGACGACTACGGGAATAAGACCTGCGGCAAACGCTCGAGGGCGAAATCCAAAGCCGAAGTTTTGTTCAACGTCGGCGGCGCGATTGCCGCGGCGTTTGACCAAAACGCCGATTTTTTGCTGTTTCAGGAAGTAGATACTTCGTCTACCAGAAGTTACAAAGTCGATCAGGACGAAATGATACGGAATAAATTCCCTTCTTATTATCACACTCACGCTTTGAATTTCCATACCGCGTTTTTGCCGTATCCCGTATATGAAATGCACGGAAAGGTAAGATCCGGGCTTACCACTCTTTCCAAATATAAGATTAATTCCGCGTACCGCTACGAATATACCGTTTCTACGAGTTTTTCAAAATATTTCGACCTCGACCGCTGTTTTTCTTCTCACGAGATAGATATATCCGGTAGCGACAAAAAATTATACTTGGTAAATTCGCATATGTCCGCTTACGACGAGAGCGGGGAAGTTCGCAAAAAACAGATACGAGAACTCAAGAGTTTCATGGACGAAAAAAGCGCCGCGGGGCATTACGTCGTCGTCGGCGGGGACTGGAATCACGACTTGCTTACGTTTAACCCCGACTTTTCTTATACGGATACATCCCGCCCTTACGCAATGACTAAAAGACCGCCGGATTGGTTGGCGTTTATGTTCGACGATAAGGGAAATCCGATGATAGACGGCTATCAAGTCGTCGCGTCCGATAATTACCCGTCCTGCCGCAATAACGATATCGAATACGACCCTCCGCACACTTTCGTGTGTACTGTGGACGGATTTTTGGTTTCGGAGAACGTTCAGGTCGTTTCGCACGAAACCGTGCTTACTAAAAACGGCGATAAGGGTCTTGACGGCTTTGCCTTTTCGGATCACGAGCCGACGGTTATGACTTTCAGGCTTGGATAAATTATGACTTTAGCGATAGTAATACCCGTTTTTATAGCGCTTACGGCGTCGATAGTGTTTTTTCCGAAGATAACAATTGGGAAAATATCCGTCGGCACTTATTGGATAGTTGCGCTTATAGGCGCGGCGGCGCTCATATGCTTTAAATGCGTGCCTGTAGAGAGCGTTTTTGCCGCTTTCGGCGAGGACACCGCCGTAAATCCGGTTAAAATTTTGACGTTGTTTTTCGCGATGACGTTTTTGTCCGTATTTTTGGACGAAACGGGCTTTTTTGCATTTTTGGCGAGCCGCGCTGTCGAACGCGCGGGTAAAGGGCAGATAAGACTGTTCTTTACCCTCTATTTTCTCGCGGCGTTTCTGACGGTGTTCACTTCCAACGATATAGTCGTGCTTACGTTGACGCCGATAGTATGCGTCTTTTGCAAACACGCGCGGATAAACCCCACGCCGTATTTAGTCGGCGAATTTGCCGCGGCAAACACATGGTCGATGGCGCTTATCATAGGCAATCCGACGAATATATATCTCGCAACGTCTGCGGGGATAACTTACGGCGAGTATTTTTCGGTAATGGCTTTGCCTACGCTCTTTGCGGGGGCGGCGGAAATTTTGCTCGTGTTTCTCGTCTTTTTCAAAACGCTGAAAAAACCGCTCGAGCCGCAAATCGAAAAAAAGCGACTTCAAGACGTACCCGGTGTTATAATCGGTCTTACGCACCTATTGCTTTGCCTTTTAATTCTCGCGGTGTCAGGCTACGTCGGGATAGAGATGTATCTCGTTTCCGCTCTCGGCGCTCTTTCGCTTTTTGTCTGCGCGTCGGCGGCGGCTATTATAAGAAAATCGGGCTATAAGTCGATTATCGCGACGTTTAAGCGTTTGCCGTATCAACTTATACCGTTCGTGTTATCGATGTTCGTGGTCGTGGTTGCCATAGAGCGGCAAGGCATTGCCGACGATTTGGCAAAGAAACTTATTAAAGGCGAAACTGTTTTTTCTTTCGGCGCGGCGTCGTATCTGTCGGCTAACTTGATAAACAATATTCCGATGAGTATGCTGTTTTCGTCGCTTTGCAAAGGCGTCGTCGGCGCGGAAGGTTTAAAGGCGGTTTATGCCTCGATAATCGGCAGCAATATCGGCGCGTTCTTAACGCCCGTCGGCGCGCTTGCGGGGATAATGTTCACGGATATTTGCAAGCGCAACGGCGCGGATTACGGTTTTAAAAAATTTATAGGTTACGGAGCGCTGATAAGCGTTCCCACTCTCGCCGCCGCGCTTGCGGCGCTTTGCGCGGTATTATAAAATCGGATAAGTTATTCCGTTCGATACGGTCGGATAGCGTTTTTTCGCCGAGAAAAGGGCTTTCTTATAAATAGGAGACATTATGCAATTATTTCTTCTTTTTCTGTTTTTATTCATGTTCGGCTGCGTCGGCGGCTGGCTGATAGAGGTGTTTTTCCGCCGATTTTTCAGCGCTAAAAAATGGGTAAATCCGGGGTTTATGAAAGGTCCGTGGCTCCCGCTTTATGGGTTCGGAGTAGTGGCGATGTTCGCCGTATGTTATCTCTGCCTTTCGTTCTTCCCGGACGACGTAGTTTTTTTCAATCCTTACGGCGGGCTTTTCGGAAAAGATTACGTCTCCGCGCCGCAATGGTCGGATATTATCCCGATACTCTTGATGTGGATAAGCATGCTCGTTTTGGAGTTTTCCGCCGGAATGATATTCATAAAGGGTTTTAAGGTAAAACTGTGGGACTATTCAAACATGCGCGGCAACTTTAAAGGCATAGTCTGCCCGCTGTTTTCCGTTATTTGGCTCTTGCTTGCAATAGCGTTTTATTATTTTGCCGATCCTCTTTTATACGTCTTGTCGTCGAGAGTTTACGAGTATATGTTCGGCGCGAACGGACGGATAGCGCATTTCGGGTTTATATTCCTGCTCGGACTGTTTTACGGATTTTTCATATACGATTACGTCGTATCGATCGGCATGGTAAAGGCGATAATGCGGTTTGCGAAAGAATCGGGGATAACCGAGAGGTTTGAATCGGCGAGGCAGAAATGGCAGGAGTATTCCAAAAAAAGACCTACGGAAAAGCGCGAGATAGTTTCGCCGGCTATAAAGGAAAAGATAGCGGGAATAATCTATATCGACCCGGAAAAGGAAAAGACTAAGAAATCCAACTACGACGAAAAAGGCAGACCTATAAAGGAAGAAGGAAATTAGTTAAAAGTAAATGAGATTGCCTCGGTCGCTGTCGCTCCCTCGCAATGACGTAGGTGTTTTTGCTCCGCCTCTGCGCGGCTTTAGCAAAAAGCCCGGGAAATCTTTTGTAATAAAATTAAGCGGGAATAGGCATCGCCTGTTCCCGCTTAATTTGCGTTGTTTAAAAATCAATATTGTTTACCGAAGAGAGTTAAAACTCCGTTTATGATAAATGCAATTCCTATAATAATGAAGAGCCAATCGGCAACTACCCAGTTTCCGATAATGAGCAGCGCGCCGATAACTACGCCGATTATGTTGTAGACGGTTACCATAATATTCTTCGGCAGAGTGAGTATCGCCACTACGCTTCTTATAATAAGCGCGACGCCCAAAACGATTGCGAGGATCTGGGGAAGAATAAATCTCAAAACGATGAGGAGAACGCCGACGACTATTTCGATTATTCCCTCTTTGAGTTGCTTATTCGAAAGCCAGTCGATAGCGCCTTGAGCGATAAAAAGCACGCCCGCGATTATCATAACCCACTCTATAACGGCGGATTGCTTGATGCAGAGAAGTATACCTATCGCGATATAGGCAATAGCCAAAACGATAGGACTCTCTAAATACTTTGAAAGTTTCTTTGACATAAAATGCCTCCTTGAAATAATAATTTCAATATAATTTTAGCACATTTTCGGCTCAAACGCAACGAAAATTACTTGACCGACGCAAATTTCACAGATATAATTATTATATGAATGTTTTAAGGATATTGCGCGCCGCGCTGTATATAGCCGTAGGGCTTTTTATCACGATAACGCACGAGGCTTTAGCCGAATATGCGGGTTATGTAGTCGGTTCTTCGGTTTTGATCTACGTTGTCGAGCAAATAAGAACTTGTTTTAGCGAGAAGAAACTGTTCACGGAAGGCGGTTCGCTGTTCGAGGCGGTAGTCTTGATTCTTATCAGCTTTTTGCTCTTTGCCACTGAGAAAGACATAGTTAAAGTATGCCTTATTTGGGGGATATGGACTATCATCCGCGAAAGCAGGGAGATGACCGAGGCGATAAAGCGGATTATTGCCGGGCGTCCGGGCGCAATCGCCTTAGCGGAATCGGTGGTGATAATCACGATGGCGGTTTTCATGACGTTGGATCCCGGAATCCATCAGGCAACGCTGCACATGCTTTTGCTCGGCTTGGAATTTATGTTTGAAATGATAATCGAAACGGTCGATTATTTATATACCGAGCGCTCGAAGAAAAAAGCCGAGAAACTGTTGTCCGGCGAAAAACTCAACGAAAAACTCGGCGAAAATCTTTCGGACGCGCAAGACGACGAGGCGCAATCGGCGTAAACTTATGACGACGAAACGCAAAAAATACAATCCGAAGAAATACCGCTTTATCTACGCGGTTTTGCGCGCGATCGCTTTCCCGTTCACGCGTTTGGTTCTGGGCTACCGTTGCAAGGATAAGTTTAAGATAAAGTCCGGCGAGCCGGTAGTGATACTTTCCAATCATCAGACCGACGCCGATCCGTTTTGTATTCTGACCGCGTTTAAAGGTCCCGCCATGCCGATCGCGACGGACAATATCTTTTCCGGGAAATTCCGCGCAAGACTGTTTTCGTTTTTAGGCGCGATACCCAAAAAGAAAGGCGTAAGCGATATTCGCACCGTAGCGAAGATGAAAAAAGTTATAGACGGCGGCGGCTCTATCCTACTTTTCCCGGAGGGGAACAGGACGTTTTGCGAATTTCAGTTTTATATCTCCGACAGCCTCGTGAAACTGTTGAAAAACTTCAAAGCGACCGTGGTTTTGTTTAATCTCCACGGCGGGACGGGGAGATCCCCGCGCTTTAAAAACAAAAGCAGAAAAGGCAAGTTTTACGGCGAAATAAAGCGCGTTATCAAAAGCGAAGAGTACTCTGCGCTGACCGACGAGGAGTTTGCGGACGTAATCAAAACAGAACTCAGGGTGTTCGACAGCGAAGAGGGCAATCCGTATAAATCCGAAAGACGCGCGGAATACCTCGAAAGGGTGTTTTTCGTCTGTCCGTCGTGCAAAAGAGTTCAGACGCTTTTCTCCAAAGGCTCTCGCCTTTCCTGTTCGGCTTGCGGCGTAGAGGCGGAGTACACCGAATACCTGCGTTTCAAAACCGCCGACGCGCGTTTCCCGTTTACCAAGATGATTGAGTTTTGGAACTTTCAGAAACGGTTTGTGAGCGAAATGCCGATAAAAAGCGGTGAAATCGTCTTTGCGGATAAAAACGTCAAGGTGGTTTCGAGCGATCCGTATAAAAAGCGTAGATTATTATATAAGGGCGATATTTCTTTGGATAGCGAATACCTCTATTACGGAAACGATAAATTCGATTTGAAAAAAATCGAGATAGCCTCTGTCGTGTCGGGCAGGAACTTAGTGTTCACCTCGGACGGCAACGACTATACTTTGCGTGGCGATAAGCGCTTTAACGCGCTTAAATACGCGTTTATTTTCAATAAACTCGACACTTTAATGAAAAGAAACGGTGCGGACAAGTATTTCAATTTAGAGGAGGACGGCTGATGTGGTCTTTTGATTTATCGCAGTACGCGACGGTATGGGAAACGGTTATAAATGTTACCATACTATTATGCGCTCTGCTTATAGGTAATATGCTCAGAAGAGACATACCGTTTTTGCGCAAGGCGTTCGTGCCGAGCGCGCTTATCGGCGGACTTTTGGTGTTTTTATTGAATATCGCCGTGAAAGCGATTTTCGGCGAAGAACTCGTAAACCGCCGCATTATGCAGGTGTTGACCTATCACGCCTTGGCGGTGGGCTTTATCGCGATGACGCTGAAAATCGTCGACAAAAAGAAAGTCGGGCAGGGCAAAAACGCCGCCTTAAACGGACTTATCACCGGCGGAACGTATATGTTGCAAGCGGTAGTCGGGATATTTATAAGCCTGTTGTTTTATTGGATAGGCGGAAAACTCTTTTACGACGCGGGGGTTTTGCTCCCGCTCGGATTCGGTCAAGGTCCCGGCAACGCCCTTACCTGGGACGTGATTTTTACCGCGGACGGGTATCTTACGAGCAACGGTTCGTTGGGGCTTACGATCGCCTCGATCGGGTTTATCGTTGCGTCCGTCGTGGGCGTCATATACATAAATATATTTAGGCGAAAGGGCGAAATAGTACATAAAGAAAAGAGATTTAGCCGCAGCGTATCCGACTTCGAGACCGAAAACGAGATCGAGGACTCGGAGTCCGTCGATAAATCTTCTATCCAGTTCGCTTTCGTTGCGGTGAGTTACCTGTTGAGTTTCGGAATAATGTTCCTGTTCAAAAAACTCACGGATATAACCGGCGTAAAACTCTTCAACGACGTGGCGTGGGGTTTCAACTTTATCTGGGGCGTTATAACCGCTACTCTTTTAAAGGCGTTTATTGACTTTTTGCAGAGGAAAAACGTCGTGAAATCGAGATATATAAACAACTATCAAATGGATAGAATAAGCGGTTTTGCGTTCGATATAATGATAATCGCGGGCGTAGCGGCGATAGATATAGAGGTGATAAGCGATTATATTTGGGTAATCGTAGCGCTTTCGGCGGTCGGCACCGTCGTTACGGCGCTTTACGTCAAGGCTATGACGAAACTTTGCTTTAAAGAATTTCGCCACGAGGCGTTTTTAGTCAATTTCGGAACGCTGACCGGCACGGCGAGCAACGGCATGATACTTCTTCGCGAGATAGACCCGAACTACGAGACGCCGACGAGCGATATATTTATACTGTCGCAGTTTCCCGCGATGATAGCGGTTGCGCCGCTGCTGCTTTTATTAAAGACGAGCGCGTCGTCGTTTACGGGGTGTATTATAGCGCTTTGCATATTTGCGGCGCTGTTTATAGCCTACTCGGCGACTTTGATAATCTCTTCCAAGAAGAAATCGCGGCAATGATTTTTATAAAACGGAAATATGCGTTATTCGCTTTATGGCGAATAACGCATATTTTTAATTGATTCCGAAAAATTATCGATTGATAATTTTCTTTAAATAGTCGTAGCCTTTGCTGCCGACGTATTTTTTCACGAAGTCTTCGTCGGAAGTCAGTTCCTTTGCTCCGTTTTCGCCGAGCGAGTAGTAGTAGGAATACAGTTTCTTTATCTTAGCCGCATTGCTCTCGATATATTCGGTCGAATTCGTTTCGTCTATATCCTTGCCTATCTCGTTCAACTGCTTTGCGGTTTCGCTTTTAAGCGAGTTGTTGTACTTTAAAACCTCCGCGCTTTTTTTATCGCGTTCGGCGGTTAAAGCCTTTATCTTCTCGTTTATCTTTACCGCGGTTTCGCCGTCTAAAGCGTTTAACGCGTCGCTGAGTTCGGTTTTTAAACTGTCTATTTCAGAGTTTATCTTCGCCTCGCTCTCCGCCGCCGTCTCGTAGAGTTTCCCGAGCGCGTCGATAGACTGCTTGTCTAAACCGTTCAACTCTTCCATTACGATCGACGAACGCGCTATCCCCCTTTTAAGCGCGTCGTTTTCGGTCGCGGACTTTGCCTCGGCGGTCTTTGCCGCGATCTCCGCCGCGCTTTTTTCTACGCTTTTGTCGAGCGCCGCTTTGCTCTCTTCTTTCAGCCTTACCTTGTCCGCATACGAGTCGTTTAATTTATCCGACTTGTTTTTTTTATCTTCCGCGTAGAAGTTTTCGGCTGTGGCGGCAATCTCTTCGTCGCTTAAAGGGTTGTCCTCCATAGGCTTTAATATCGCTATTTTTTTGCCGTTAATCGTCATATACGGCGAGTTGTTGTACGCTTGCTCGATTTCGTCAAGTTCTTTTTTCAACGTCTTTTTTTCCTCGCTCTCGCTCGGCTGACCGGCATCGCTTAATTTTTTCGCAAAGTCTTTTAAATTGTTTAAAAAATCTTGAGCAGTTATTCTTAAATTCATTTTTTTACTCCTAAAATGTCGTTATTTCGTTTCCTATCCGTTTCACTTTCGTGCCGCCGTCCGTTATTATCGCTTCGTCCGCGATTACTATCATCGCGCTCGGTAAAAACCTCTCGCCGTCGTATACCTTTTCCATTATCGCTCCGCCTTTATGATACCATACGGCGGGGTTTGCCGCGTTATGCGCAAGCCTTGCCGAGAGTATTCTTCCCGCCGAACGCTTGCCGATCACGGTTATATTGTCGCTCGAAGAGATGGGGCATAGGTACGTCGTTTCGTCTATATCGGTAACGAGCAGATACGCGGAATTTTCGACAGTTATCTGCTCTACGTCTTTAGCGCGGATATTCGTTTTATACAGATTCGTTTCGCCGCTGAACACGACGTACCCGCTCTTTAAATAATTGCCGGCTACGGCGTAGAGTATCACGTTTCCGCCTTTTACCCTGACGAGGCACTTTGAATAAGTGCCGTTCGCGGTGGTTTCGACGTAGAGCGTGCCGTTCGGAAAATATCGCTGTATATGCGCTTTGCCGTCTCGGTCTACCTTTACTACGAAAATTCCCGCCGAGCCGTAAAACGCCGACGCGTGTTTTACGTCGTATAAAGTAACAAGCGGCGTAGCACTCTGCGTGTTATACAGATAGAAAGTCCCGCCGTCGAGGTAAGAATAATAGTCCCCGCCGACGGAAGATAAATGCCGCTCGGGCGAATATTCTTCCAAAAACCCGCTTACAAAAAGCGTTACGCTTATCCATTGCGAGTTCGCTCCGGAGAATGAAAACTCCAATTTGTTTTCGCCGCTTTGCGGCAGGACTTCGGCGTTTACTTCGCCGTCGGATATGGTTATCGCCTCGCCGTTAAAAGTAAGCGAAGCGTTTATCGCGCCCGTCGGCACAGACGCGCTCAATTTCAACAAATGTTCGCCTATAGTGCGAAAAACAACGGTTTTACTGCCGCTCGATTTTAAATATAAATCGAAAGACATATCCGCCGTAACGTAAGTCGGTTCACTTGTTTTACTCTCTAAAGCCGCCACTCTTTTCGAGAGTTCCTCGACCTTTAAATACGCCGCTTTGGCTATATCGTAACTCATTTGTAGTACTCGAACTCGAGCGTTATGGCGGAAACGCAGGCGTCCTTTTTATCCGAATAGATTTCAATGGAGAACTCGTCGGCGAGCATGTTCGGGGAAACCGCCTTTACGGACTTGCCGCCCGTTATCGAATAGACGGCGACTCTTTCGCCTCCGTCAACGGTGAGCGTTATATCCGTAGCGGTGTAGAGCGATACTTTTCTCAGGACTTTTCTGCCGCGCCTTACCGAAAAATCGCAGAACTTGCTTTTCCAGAGTTTTTTCAAAGGTTCGGATTTAAACTCGTCTTCGTCGTCTTGTCTGTACACGGTTTTGTCGTCGCCGCAAAGCATTGCGAGCGCGTAGACTTCCTTGCCGCCGATAAGGCATAGGTCTTTTACGCCCATGCCGTATTCGAGGTAGCAGTCGCCGCTTAAAACGTTTAAAACGAGCATACAGTCGTAGATTGCGTCCGCGTATTTTGCCCTGACTAAAAAGTAGGCTTTACCGTTATAGAACTGACCTTTGACCCCCGAATAGCCGTAGTCCAACGTCTTGTCAAGTCCCGAAAGGATTTTCGTCGCGGTAATGCCGTTAAACGAATAAAAACCGTCGGTAGCCATAAACAGTATTCTGTCGCCGCAGTAGGTTACGGAGTCCCGCATTATCTTTCCCGAAGAGAGGAACAGGTCCGAAACGCTAAATTGAGTCTGGTCGCCGTAAGCGGTGACGCGCGTGATGCCGTAACTGCGGAAAACGTAGAGCGCGTCCGAAAAACTCAACACTTTAAGCGCCTCGCCGCTCCGCCCGCTCATATCGATAAAACCCGCCTCCGTGAGAGATACCGACCAGTTCATGGGGTCGAAGTCGTCAGAGAACCAAAGCGACTTTCCGCCGTCTGCCGTGGCGAAAAGCCGTTCGTAGTGTATGCACGCCGATGATATGGGCGGCGCGCCGTCGATTTCGGTAACGGTTTCGCCGTCGTAAATGTATGCGCCGAGCGAAGATTTTGCGAATATTATGCAGTCCTCGCCGTTATAGTTATAGCAAACGCCTATAGGCGGCGAGGAAAATTCGAGATTTTCTATTACCGAGAACGCCGCTGAGCCGAGTTTGCTTTCGTAAAATTTACCGTCGTCGCACATTGCTATAAGCCTGTCGTCCGCTGCGCCGGTAACGGGGTCCTCTCTTTTGAAATGATAAATGGCGAGGGGAGTATGAGTTAGCCCCGACAAGAACTCTTTCGCTCCCGAACCGCTTTTAAGCGTCTTGTCCGAGGCGTCGAAGTTATATGAAAATTCCGCATACGAGCCGCCTCCGGCGTTCCCGCCCGTAAGATTGTTTATTGCGCCCGGTTGCAAAATAGCGACCGTGGTTTTTTTAGATGGTCTTATTCTTAACGCGCGCATCAGCCCCATATCCTGCCTTTTATTTTTTTGCGCGAGCGCGTGAGCGGCGAAGTCGCCGCGCGCTCGAATTTAGTCCGCCAATTCGACGCCTCTTCGTATCTTCCCGCCGCGGTGCAGTATTCCGCCGCAACGCCGTATATAAAAGCGCGTTCGCCGACTTTCGCGCCCTCGTAGTCGAAGGCGTCCGTCAGCGTTTTTTCTCCCGGCACATAACTGTAACGCACCGTATAATCCCCGTAAGCGGGAAGTTTTAAGTATGACGAAAACGCTAAGAATTTAACCGGTTTGAAATTCGGCGCGTACACGCTTATTATCTCTTTCGGGAAGTGCGACAGCGAAGAATAGTTTATCGTTTCGCCTCTTACGGAGTTTTCTGCCAAGAGGTCTAAGTATTCCGTCGCGACTTCGTTCAAAACGAGATTATACGCTCGCAAAAGTCCGTTAAGCGTAATTTTTTCGTCGTCGGAAAGGGCGTTGCCGTTCGTGATTTTGTCCGCGAGCGCGTCGAAGAGCAGAAGTTTGGCGGAGGACGCGATTATTTGTTTCACTAACATTTTTGCCTCCTTATGTTTCGGGCGTCGGAAAGTTTCCGACGCCCGGGAAGAAGATGTTTATTACGCCTCGGTAATTCCCGTAAGCATAGCCTGTCCGCAGGGACGGGTGCAAACGAGGTCGGCGTATTTGACGAGCGTAGCGCTGTAAGTGGGCTTGCCCGCGATTTGCTTTATGACCTTTCCGTCTTCGCCTTCGAGCCATTGCCAATCGCAAAGTTGATGAAGAGCAAAGTCGTCGGTGTTTAAAAGGTACATCGTGCCGCTTGGGCAGAATCTGTCGGATATGATCGGAATACCGTTATAGGATATCGCCTTATATCCGCCTTTAAGATCCATTACGTCGATGTTGCGTTTATATGACGCGAGGTGGTTTTGAAACGCGCGTTTAACGCCGGACGAGCATACGATAAAGTTGACTCTCGATCCCGCGTTTTCGTCGAGGTAGTCGATAGCGGTCTGAATAGCCGTTTCGGTTATATTGCCGACGTTTGCTTTCATATAAGGTATAAGCCATTGATGGGTCGATCTTTCAAGCCCGTAAAGCGAGCCGGTGGTCTTGAAGATCGCGCCGAGTCCGGTTATTTCCTGATTATAAGAGCCTTGAACGGTTATCTGCGATTCGTCTGGGATAAGCGTGTCGTTTACCGACGCGCCGGAGAGAGTGATATATTTGCTGAGTCTGTCGACTACGAGAATTTTTCTGCCCACAACGTCGGTCGGGTCGCCGTCGAGAATAAAGTCTACGACCATGCCTTCGACGAGGTTTTTTACGTTGTCGACGTAGACTTTGTTATTTGCAACCGAGGTTACGTTCGCCAAAACGCCGGTTCCGTCGCCGAAGAGCATTCTGCCGAAGTTATAAGAGGACGCCTTTAAAAGCCCTTCCATTTCGGCGTTTAAAAGATTTACGAACGCGCCCGCGTCGTTGGTCGAGGCGCGCATCGCCTTGTCGGATATTTCTATCGTTCCGTACAGGTTTTTAAGCGTGGTTACGAACTGGTCGTAGTTGTTGCCCGCGGCTTTAGGGAGATTTCCCGTTTCGGTGCCTGCGCCCACGCCGCCGTTTATTCCGTACTGAGCGACTCTCCTGACCTCTTTACCCCAAACGTCCGCGGTGGTCTGTTTGATTCTCGCGAGCAAGGGGTTGGCTTCGGTGTTGAGTTGTTCTGAAACTACGCCGAGATACAATGATTTCAAAGCGCTGTCCGCGCTGGATAAAGTTACCATTTTTTACTCCTTTCGAGCGTTACGCTCGTCCGATTTTATCGGATTTTTCGATTTTTAAGATAGTTTTCCGCCATCAAAGACGCTTCCGAAAGGCTGTTCGGCCGTCTCGGCGGAGCGACGAGAGCGTTTCCGCCCCCGAACAATGTTTGCGGTTTTGAATTTATCAGTTTTTTCAGGTAAGCGTTTACGATTTCGCCCGAAACCGTCGGATCCTCGCTTGCCGCGCTTAAAAGAAAGGCTTTGTCGTTAAGTTTGCTTTCTTTTTCGGAAATTTCCTTTTCCAAAATCCCGATATAAGTTCTTTCCGCGTCGCCGCCGTCGGCGGCGGTGAATTTTTCGTAGTACGTCTTAGCGCGCGGAAACCTCTCCATAAAGGTTTCCAAGTCGTACTCCTTTTCCCCTTGCGAAGATTTTTGAGCGGTTTCCCGTTGTTCCGTCCTCTCCGCCTCCCTTTCCAATTCTTTGAGTCTTTGACTTCGCCTGGTAAATTCCGCTTCCAAAGAATCGTAGGCGCGTAAAAGCGTTTCGAGGTCTTTGAATTTCCCGTATGCGGACTGCATGCCGCCGTCATTTATTTCCGCCTCCGCGGTGTGCGTTGCGCCGCTTAAGTATTCGCCTTTTCGCTTCATATCTCCCGCCTCCGTTTTTATTCGTTTGTGATAAGCATCTTTTTATGTTCGCGCAGGTGCTTTATCGCGTTTTCCTTTCTCGTTTCGTCTTTGCGCGTCTTTTCGCTTTCGGCTGAAAGCAGATACCTCGTGTGCTGTGCGATATGTATCGCGTGGTCGTCGTATTCGTCTACCGCGATTTCCGACTTATAGCCCGACATATTTTCTTCGTCAGCCTTGTTGACGTGCAAAGCGTCGATGTCTCTGGCGTTGTTTATCGAGCCGAACCCGAGTATCTCAAGCACCTTGCTTTTCGTGCGGTCGGAGAGTTTTCCGTCCGCGTCGGACAAAAGCCCCGCGTTTAACAGTTCGTAAACGGCGGGTTTTTTCTGCGCGTGGGTATAAGTGAGTTCGTTTTCGGTATCGAACTCCACGTCGTCGGAGGAA
>CAMOXE010000143.1 GCA_946628865.1 uncultured Clostridia bacterium
GCCATAAACGGGTTGTCCTCTACGGAGTTTGCAAATACTACGAATTTTGCGCAACCTATCGAGTCTCTGTCCGCGGTTATCTTCGCGGTATTTAAGACGGTTTCGCCCATAAGGCGCACCGCGTCCATATTGATACCCGCTTTTGTCGAGGCGACGTTTACCGAAGAACACACTTTGTCTGTTATGGAAAGCGCCTCCGGAATAGTATTTATAAAGTCGTATTCGGCGTTCGTAATACCTTTTTGAACGAGCGCGGAATATCCGCCGATGAAATCCACTCCGGAGTTCTTCGCCGCTTTGTCCATAGCGCGTGCAAGCGAGATATACCCGCCGCTCGCCGCGCCGATGAGCGATATGGGCGTTACGGAAATTCGCTTATTCACTATGGGAATACCGTATTCCGCCTCTAAATTCTTTACTACCGGCACCAGATTTTCGGATAAACGGCTTATCTTATCGTAAATTTTCTGCGCCGAGCGTTTCTCGTCGTCCGAGATACAATCCAAGAGGCTTATCGCCATCGTAACCGTTCTCACGTCGAGATTCTGCTCGCTGACCATCTTTATGGTTTCTAAAATTTCTTTGTTGTTTATCATGATCTTACACGCTGTGCATTTCGTCGAAAATTTCGTTTCTTTGTACGTTTATAGTAAGGTTTGACTTCTTACCGAGTTCGTCAGCCTTGGCTTTAATATCGTTGAACGAATACGGCGACAAGTCGGTCGATACCATCATTATCATTACGAAAGTGCCTTGCATTATCGTTTGAGAAATATCTTCCACGTTGCATTTCATTTCGCTGATCACGTTCGTCACTTCGGCTAAAATGCCGATTCTGTCTTTTCCTGTAACGGTAACAATCGCTTTCATTGCTGTTTCCTTATAATTTATTATTGATTTATTTTAACACTTTGAAAGCCTTATGTCAATTTAATTAGCCGTAATTTCGGCAAAGGAGAATATTTATGTTCAATTTTTTAACCGATTACTTAGTTGACGCTTTAAGTCCTTACGTCAAATGGGTATCTATCGCGCTTTTCGGAGCGCTTATCGTAATGATTGCGGTAACTTACTTCACAAAGACCGCAGCGCTTAAAAAAGCGGTAAAGTATTTCGCCGTAGCGATCGTATTCTACGCGCTCGCGGTGTCTTTGCTCATGCTCGCGCTCGATATTTATAAGCATTTTAACGCCGCTTATCTCGATAAAAACTACGTCAGTAAAGACGTAATCTACTTCGTTTTGATTCCGCTCGCGGCAACTCTCGCCGTTTCGCTTTGCTCTTGCGTCGCGGTTTATATTCTTAAACTAAAAGGCGCGAATAACGTTAAAAAGACGATATATATTCTTTCTTCGATATGCGCCGTCGCGTTTCTCGTTTCGCTCGTGCTGATAGCGGTATACTATTCCAAACACATTGACGGCGACGGGTATTATACAGCCGACGGAACTAATTTCAGTCTTGTAGCGCTCTACGTTTCGGCATTGATATTAGTGGCGGCGTTATCCGCCGCGGCGTATTTCTTCGGCAAAAACGGCTCGCCGCTCTCCACTAAAGAGATAGCCCGCGCGGGCGTCTGCCTCGCGATGGCTTACGCGCTTTCTTACGTTAAACTCTTTTCCATGCCGCAAGGCGGATCTATAACTCTCGCGTCAATGCTCCCGATCATAATTTACGCGTATATCTACGGTGCGAGAAAAGGTATTTTCGTCGGACTTATTTACGGCGTGTTGCAAAGCCTTCAAAGCCCGTATATAATCCACCCCGCTCAGTTCCTGCTCGATTATCCGATAGCGTTCGCCGCACTCGGCTTGGCGGGAATACTCAAAGACGTCAAAACTCTGCCCGAGGCGGCAAAATTCGCGATAGGAACGATCGTCGGCGGAGCGGGAAGATATATCTCGCACGTCATTTCGGGCGCGTTCGCGTTCGGCGCGTATGCGGAAGGTCAAAACGTATTTATTTACAGTTTGGCATACAATTCCTACGTTCTTATAGACCTCGTACTCGTTATCGCGATAGGGATTTTACTTACCTATAACAAAAACTTCAGAAACCTATTCAAGGCTTAAAGCGCAAGAACTCGCCGAACTTATTTAAGGCGGATTCATAACCCGAATATACCGAGCGCGCCTAAGAAGAAACTTCTTCTTAGGCGCGCTTTTTTAATCGCTTGAATTTTTTAGGCTATATCCGCTAAATCCTTTTTCGCGTCGGTCAAAAGATTAAAACCGTATCTGTCTATCGCAATAAAATCGACGCCTGCCGCTACCGCGGATTTATAATCGTTCGGCGCGTCGCCGATATATACGGCGTCTTTTCCGTCCACGCCCATAATCTCAAGGCACTTTAGTATAGGCTCGGGAGAGGGCTTGCGCTCTTTTACGTCCCCGCTCGTTATAACGCAGTCCATTATCTTTTCAAATTCGGGGTGACGCTCGTAAAACGCCCGCATAAACGACGGATTGCGATTGGTTACCAGACCTATCTTCCCACCCTCCGCCTTTATCCTTTCAAGCAACGGAAACACGTCGTCGTAAAATGTAACGTCGCCGCTGGTCTCGGCTGAAGAAATAAAAAATTCGTTTTGGAAAACGGCGTAGAGTTCTTCGCTTTTATAATACGCCGTTTTAAGCGGAACGGTAAGATAATAGAATATTTTTTCGTCGTCGAAAGTCTCGCCGACGGCGGCAAAAGCCCGCCTATAAGCCGTTTTAGTCGCCTCGATTGCGTCCGCGATTGTCAAATCGAAGTCGAACATATATAATTTGTATTTCATATTTCACTCAGGACCGATACGGATTTTATGTCCACTCCGCACGCCGTCTTTATATAGTAATAGTAAAATTTAAGCGCGTTTTTGGCGCTGTCGCCGCTATACACGTCTTTACCTTCAAGCAAAGTTTTTATGTATTGATAGGTATCGAAAGAATATTCTTTTTCGCTCGGCTCTCTGCAATTTTCGCATACGCTGCAGCCGCTGTAGGGGGATAAGAACACTTTTCCCGTTATCTCTTTGCCGCACCTCCCGCAGTCCGAAAAATCGACCTGCTGCCCGGACAGTTTAAGCGCGGCGTCAAAAAACTTTATGAGCAGATTTTTCGGCTTCTCCTCGCCGTAACACAGTTTTTTTAAAAAGTCCGCCAAAACGTAGAAAAATTCCGGCGATACCATTTCTTCTTGCATAAACGCGTCGGTAAACTCGAGCGCGGAATACGCAGCGTAATACTTCTCGATGTCCGTCCTTACGGGATAGAAAAAATCTACCGTTTCGCTCTCTTTGAGCGTAAATCTGCCGGATTTTTCGGCGATAACGCTCCTCGCAAAGCAAAACGGCTCGGCGACCCATTTCCATTTCGCGTTGGCTTTTCTTACCCCACGCGCGGAAACGGATATTTTCCCCTTTTCGAGCGTGAAAACGGTCAGTATTCTGTCGCTTTCTTTATAGTTTACGCTCCTTAGGGTAATACCAAGTACTTTTTCTTCCATATACTTATCTTTTAGTCAATTTCTTGTAAAGCATGTAATAGCAGGGATTGCCCGTCTTTTCAAAGAGTTCCCACGCCGCCTTTTCCGGTGTTTTCATAACCGAAGTATGCGCGGTAATTCAAGTATTATTCCTCTTCGTCGTTTTCGCCGTAACCGTATTCCGACAAAAGATCGGCGCGATCGCGCCAATTTTCTTTTACTTTAACGTAAGTCGTCAAAAACACTTTTCCGCCTAAAAACTTCTCCATCGCTGCCCTTGCAAAAGTGTTTACTTCCTTTATCGCTCTGCCCTGTTTTCCGATGATAATCGACTTATGGGCGGGCTTTTCGCAAATTATATCCAAATCGACGTTGTATACGCCGTTATCCATCAGCGAAAAATCGTTTACCGCTATCGCCACGCCGTGCGGCACTTCTTTATCGAATTTAAGAAGTATCTTTTCACGCATTATCTCGGACACCATAAACTTCTCGGACTTGTCCGACACCGCGTTTTCGTCGAAAATATAATCTCCTTCTTCGAGTTTATCTATTAAAATCGAGAGGAGTTTTTTTATGTTCTTGCCCTTTCTGGCGGATACCGCTATGATATCGTCAGCCTTTTCGACGACGGAAAGGCGCACGAGTTCTTCCGCGATACGCTCTTTCGGCATTATATCCGTTTTCGTCATTACGAGTACGAACGGAACGCCGAGTTCGGAGTATTTTATCGCCTCGGCGATGTCTTCCTCTTTTAATCCCGCATGCCCGTCGATAACGAACATTATTACGTCCGTATCTTTCGCCGCCGCGCTCGTGGACTTTTGCATACGCGAGTTTAAAAGAGTGTTGGCTTTGTATATCCCCGGAGTATCCTCGAAAACTATCTGATAATCTTCGGTCGTTAAAACTCCGTATATCCTGTCTCTCGTGGTCTGAGGTTTTGGCGAGACTATCGAAACTTTTTCGCCTACCAATACGTTTATAAGCGTAGACTTGCCCGCGTTCGCCCTGCCTACCACGGATATTCTTCCGCTTTTCAATTTTCGCCTCTTAAAACGTTCAACTTCGTCATTATTTTTTCCGCCACGGCGGTCATTTCCGCCTCGTCGTCCTTATCTATATGGTCAAAACCCAGACAATGCAAAATTCCGTGCAAAACGAGATAATACACCTCGCGCTTTAAACTGTGTCCGTACTCTTTCGCCTGCTCCTCGGCGCGCTTTAAACACACCGCGACCGAGCCTATTAAAAGTTCTCCGTCCTCTACCTCGTCAAGGTAATCGGATATATCTATCTCTTCGCCCTTTTGACAGTCTGTATACGGAAAAGACAACACGTCCGTCACTTTGTCTATCTCTCTGTTTTCGAGATTTAACGCGCGTATCTCGTCCTCTTCTACGAAATTCACTTCAACGCCTAATTCGTATTTTTGCGGAAAAGCGGCGTTTACCGCGTCCGCTATGGGGTTTAAATCAAACGGGCTGTCGCCCTCTGTAATTATTTTTATCATAAGTCAATTCTTGTTCCCGCCGAATTTGAGTTTCGGGTAAGCCACTCTGTCGTGATATACGCCCGCCAAACTGTTGGTTATGGTCGCCCTTATTATGTCGATGTCCCTCATCGTAAGTTCACACTCGGAGAACTGGTCGAAGTTCATACGTTCTTCTATAATCTCCCTTACCGCCGCGTCCACTTTCGGGTGAGAGCGGTCGGAAAGTGTCCTGACTTTCGCCTCTGCTCCGTCCGCTATCATTATTATCGCGGCGATCTTGCTCTGAGGCTTGGGACCGGGGTAGGAATAGTTCGCTATGTCGAGTTCGCCCTCGGTGTATTTGAGCGCCTTGACGTAGAAATATCTTATCGGCAAGGTTCCGTGGTGCTGCAACGCTACGTCCGCAAGCATCTGCGGCAAGTGGTATTTGAGTATTAAGTCGTATCCGTCTTTCGCGTGCGAGCGGATTATGTCGGTTGAAAGTTCCGGGCTTAATTCGTTGTGCGGGTTATAGCCTTGTTGATTTTCCGTGAAAAACTGCGGCTGTTTCAACTTGCCTATATCGTGGTAGTACGCGCAAGCCCTCGCAAGAAGCGCGTTTTCGCCGATCGCGTTCGCGCAGGACTCGGCAAGCGTGGAAACTACGAGCGAGTGATTGAAAGTTCCCGGCGCGTGACTGATAAGTTCTTTTATAAGCGTTGATTTATGGTCGGTTATTTCCGCGAGACGGTAATCGGTAATCACCGAGAATATCTTCTCGAAAAACGGAAGTAACGCCATCATTAGAGTTACGGATAAAAGCCCCGACGTCAAGCCGAATAATATATACTTGGTCGGCGCGACGACGAAGTCCGAGAACTCGAGGCTAATGCAACAGATTATTACCGGAACGGCGATCGCGAAACCCATTACGAAAACCAAAAGCCTCGAACGCAGACCGTAGACGAGATATATCGCGAACAAACTCGTGGTATAGCATATAACGAGCGCCGAATAGTACTGAACGTTGCCCGCAAACGAATTTGCCACGAATATATCCGCCATAAACATGAGTATGCACACTACGGTGTTTAAAAATATCGCGGTGCGCCTGTTTATAAGCAGCAGCGCAAGCAACGCGCAGAGCGCGAACGGGCGCGCGTAAACGCTTATGAAATGCCCGACGAGATACATTACGACGATTGATATTTCAACTATGATGAATAACAGATTTACGTTTTTGCCAAAGCGTATGAAATCACGATGCTCGCTGTAAAAATACAGGAACATTCCAACCGACGCAAGCACGAGCGCAATGACTATATAGATTGTTATCTCGATATTCTGACTTGAAAACACCAAGCCGAGCATTGCCGAAAAATCGTAGTTCGATTCTATAAACGCCGCGAACACGAATATTAAAAACAATATCGCTGTGTGGAGTGCGAAAAGCGCTATCGTCCTCGCGTAATCCGCCCTCGCCCATTTTTTGATTTTCTGTGATTGTTTAAACATTTTTCTCTTTTCTTTCGCCTGTTTTATCGTTTTCTTCGTAGGCTTTTATTATCTCCATAACGAGGGGATGCCTTACAACGTCTTTAGCGGTCAAAAACACGCTGTCCAAGCCGTCTATACCCTTTAAGATAGTTACGGCGTGTTTAAGCCCGCTCTTTTTGCCGTCGGGTAGATCTATCTGCGTCAAATCACCCGTAATTACCATTTTACTGCTTTCGCCCATACGCGTCAGAAACATCTTCATCTGTTCTTTCGTCGTGTTCTGAGCCTCGTCTAAGATGATGAACGCGTTTGAAAGCGTTCTGCCGCGCATATACGCGAGCGGCGCTATCTCGATAGTTCCGCGCTCGATCAGTCTGCCGTAGTTCTCAAGCCCCAACATCTCTTGCAGCGCGTCGTATAGCGGGCGAAGATACGGATCGACTTTAGTCTGAAGATCTCCCGGTAAAAACCCGAGTTTCTCCCCCGCCTCAACCGCCGGACGCGTCAGGATTATCTTCTCAACTTCTTTATTTTTATACGCCGAAACCGCCATCGCGACCGCAAGATACGTCTTGCCCGTTCCTGCGGGTCCCACGCCGAAAACGACGGTGTTACGCTTTATGGCGTCGACGTATTTTTTCTGTCCGAGAGTCTTGCACTTTATCTGCTTGCCTTTGGACGTTATCGCAACTACCCCCGACATTACTTTTTCTATGCCGTCGGCGTTGCCTTCTTTGGCAAGTTCCACGCAGTAAATTATACGGGACTTGTCCAACGGCTCTTTCGATTTTATTATCGAAAGAAGTTTAACAAGCACCGTTTCGGCAAGCAATACGTCGTCCTGAGCGCCGCTTAGTTTTATCTTCACGCCGTCTACGCTCGCGTTTACTCCCGTCTCGCGCATTATTACGTTTAAATTCTCGTCGTACACGCCGAGAAGATCCGTTAAATTCGCAACGTTCTCCGCGTCTACGGAAAGAGAAAAATCACTCATATATCCATACGGAATAAAGCACCTTTACGCCCCAAATCTTCCGTTCCCCCTCATTTTTCACTTCGGCGAGCATACTCTTTATCTCGCCTTGGACTTCTGTCAAAGCGAGCGCCTTCGCCCGACTGATTATCGCCGCGTCCTCGCCGACGCCCTCGTATTCGTACTCGTACTCGCAGATTATCTCCGCCTCGCCGAGCGCATACGTTTCGCCCGACTTGTCGCCGTGGGTGTAGCCGCCGTCTATTATTACGTCGCCTTTCTTTACCTCGTCGCCCACGCCTACTCTCGCCGTGCCGCCGAGGACGGTTATTCTGCCCACGGTGCCGTTTACCGTCGATACGATCTTGTCCTTTTTTATCGCCTTGACTTGAGGCTCTTCTTTCGCCCTGTGCGCCTCGACGATAAGCCTTTTGCCGCTCTTTTTAACGCTTATAAACGCTATCTCTTCGGACGATTTCGCTATCCTTTCCGCCACCGCGGAATAGTCGTTTTCAAAAACCCGGAAAAACCCCGAAGTTATCTCTCCCGCTATCTCGCGTTCTATCTCGCTTTTAAACTCCGCCGCGTCGGCAAGGTATACCACGTCTTTTATGGAGTTGTCCGAAATTACCGCGCCTATGATAAACAGTAATCCGCCTATTGCCAGACCTATTTTTTCCGACAATATCTTGATAGGAGCATACTTACCCTTATACCCTATCTTTTTAATATTATAACACATATTCGACGAAATTGCAAAAAGTTTTTTACTGTCTTTTTGCTCTATCGTCAAAAAGATTGCACTTTCATCGACTTTTACGTCGCGGATTTCGACGTTTTTATCGTGTAACCACTTCAAAAGGTACTCGAGACGTCCCCCGCTTATCTTATACCGAATCAAAAGCCCGTTCATTTAAGTTCCACTCCGATTATCTCGCCGGAAAGTTCAGCCTCGTTTTCGGTGTATTTTTTTACGGAAAGATTTCTGCCGTTTACGATAAGTTTTCCGCAGCGCACGGAAAATACGACTTCGTTTTCGCCGTAACTTTCGATTTTTACGCCCTCGAACCTCCCGCCGCGCCTGCCCGCGACGAAATAGCGGTATGCGCAAGGCGCTATCTCTTCCGAAAGCCCTATGGAAGAAAATAACCCGTCAAACATTTTGTTTTATATTCCGCGACCTGTCTTTAAGAAATTTTTCGCGCGTAGCCATACCGCCGCGGATATGTCTTTCGGCAAGATTTATCCCGAGAAGTTTTTTGACTCTCGCATAGAGCGCCGCGTCGAGTTTCGGCAGTCGCCGTATCATATCGTAATGCACGGTGGACTTGCTTATGCCGAATTTCTCCGCCGCTTTTCTCACCGTCGTTTGCTCTTTCAGGATATATTCCGCCTCTTTTATTACCCTAA
The DNA here is from genome assembly GCA_946628865.1 of uncultured Clostridia bacterium. GTDB lineage: Bacteria > Bacillota > Clostridia > Christensenellales > Borkfalkiaceae > UBA10281. Next base: position 8,823 of record CAMOXE010000143.1, read on the forward strand.
GGTCTATGTCGTAGTACAAACTTATTCCTCCGTATATTAATCTTATGCGAAAGAAAAAGTTTTTAGAATTTAAGAGAAAATTAAAAGCCTATCGCATTTATAGCAGTAGGCTTTTATTCGGATAGTCAAAGTAAACGATACGGCGTTTCGTTATGAACGCAAAATTTATTTCGGCTTATGAATTATATGCCGAAAGCCTTGATATACTTCGCTACTTGCTCCGCGCAAATATCCGCACCGGATTCGCTCAAATGAATTAAATCGTCACAGATATATTTTTCTATATCTCCTCTTATAAGTCCGTTCAAGTCGTTTATTGCAAAACCCATTTTTTTAAGTTCGGGAACGATGATTGCGTTGTACCTGTCAATATCCTCGTTACGATTGTAAGGATGTTCCTTCCTTACAGGCGTTATGGTCGCAAAAACCACGTTTGGCGTGATATTTTTCAATATCTTCGCGATCCTTAGCATGTTGTCAACGTATTCCGCTTCGCTTGTAAAAGTTTTGCCGTCGTCAAACAATCTGCATATATCCCACAATCCGTTATTCCAATGAATAACTTTGCAATCTTTTAGGTCGTTTCTTAAATCAAAAAGCATGCGGAGCGTGTATTTCGCAAACCTGCAATTATCTTCCGGCTGAAAGACCTCGTAGTCTTTGCCTAACAATTCGGGAACTTTGTTTCCGTACCCTAAAAGTCTGATCGAATCCCCCAAAAGGGCAACTTTCGTCATAAATCTTTCTCCTCCGTACTTATTGAGTACTCAAAATATAAATAAAAGTCAAAAAGTAAATAAGCGAGTTTTACCAATCTTGACGATCGCTTATCTTTATATCGTCGTAAAATTCAAAATACTTGCGCTTGAAATCGTCGTTGCACTTTTTTACGGGTTTCTTCTCCTGCGGCTTTTTCTCGCCGACTTCTTTCTTCTTATCTTCTTCCATTTAAATACACCATTAAAACCGCAATGTCCGCGGGATTTACGCCGGAAATGCGCTCCGCTTGCCCGAGAGATATGGGGCGTATCCTTTCGAGTTTTTCTTGCGCCTCTAACCTAAGTCCGCCTATAAGTCGATAATCTATATCTTTCGGCAATAATTTCTCTTCGGTCTTTTTTTGGCGCTCTATCTGCTCTAACGTCCGCTTTAAATACCCCTCGTATTTGACGTCGGTTTCGACGCGCTCTAAAATGTCATAGGCGTATTCGCCGTAAAGCCCGAATTTATCCATTATCGCTTTAAGCGGAATATTGCGCTTTATCATATCTTTGACGCTTATTCCGCCCTGCAAAGGATTTCCGCCGTAAGAGAGAACGAACTCTTCCGCCTCTTTAGGCGGCATATTCTTACTTATCTCTTCGTTTAACTTCTCTATCTGCGCCTTTCTGTCGAGATACTTTTTATATCTCTCGTCCGAAACAAGCCCTATCGCCCTACCTTTTTCGGTCAAGCGGCTGTCGGCGTTGTCCTGCCGAAGAAAAAGCCTGTACTCCGCGCGCGAAGTCATCATTCTGTAAGGCTCGTCCGTACCCTTTGTAACGAGGTCGTCGATAAGCACGCCTATATACGCCTCGTCGCGGCTTAAAACAAACGGCTCTAAGCCGTTAATCGACCTATAGGCGTTTATTCCCGCAATCAGACCCTGCGCCGCCGCCTCTTCGTAGCCGCTCGTACCGTTGATTTGCCCCGCCGAAAAAATCCCTTTTATCTTCTTGAATTCGAGCGACGGAAGTAAGTCGAGACTGTCTATGCAGTCGTATTCTATCGCATAGCCGAAGCGCGTGAACTCGCAATGCTCTAAACCCTTTATACTGCGATACATTTCGATCTGTATATCCGGCGGCATCGAAGTCGACATTCCCTGAACGTAGTATTCGTCGGTATCCTTACCCTCGGGTTCTATGAAAATCTGGTGTCTGTCCTTATCCGCAAAGCGGACGACTTTGGTCTCTATCGACGGACAATATCTCGGACCGGTCGATAAAATACTGCCGTTATAAAGCGGCGAACGCGAGAGATTGTTTAAAATTATCTCGTGCGTTTTTTCGTTCGTATAGGTAATATAGCAAGGCTGCTGTTTTTCGGGCAGGCGTTCGGTCATAAACGAAAACGGATAGACGTCGGTCTCGCCGTCCTGGCGCTCCATCTTTGAAAAGTCTATCGTTTTGCCGTCTATCCTCGCGGGCGTACCCGTTTTAAAGCGTCGGACGTTAAATCCGAGCGAAACGAGGTTTGCGGTAAGCGCGTCCGCGGGAGCAAAGCCGGAAGGTCCGGAGTGCTTTTCCCACTCGCCGGCAATTACTTTGCCGTTTAAGTATACGCCAGTACAAAGTATCGCCGCCCTGCATTGAAGTATCCCGCCGAAAGCGGTCTTAACGCCGATTACCTCTCCGTTTTCGGTGAGTATTTCCGTAGCCTCGCATTGTAGCACAGAGAGATTTTCGGTCTTTTCGAGCGTTTGTTTCATAAGCGCGTGATACGAGAACTTATCCGACTGCGCGCGAAGAGATTGCACCGCCGAGCCTTTGCCGCGGTTGAGCATTTTTATCTGCAACGCGGTTTTGTCCGCGTTTACGCCCATTTCGCCGCCGAGAGCGTCTATCTCGCGAACGAGATGACCTTTCGCCGTTCCGCCTATAGACGGATTGCACGCCATGAACGCTATGTTTTCCAAGTTTACGGACAGTATCGCCGTCTTTGCGCCTAACCTCGCGAGCGCGAGCGCCGCTTCGCAGCCCGCATGCCCCGCGCCGATGACGACGGCGTCGAATCGTCCTTGTATAAATTCCGTCATTTTTTCAGTATAAGATTGCGTATGTCTTTTACGGTAGTAAGTATTCTGGTGTTTTCTTTCATCTGTTCGGCGATTTTATTCCTCGAATAAATAACCGTCGTGTGATCTCTTCCGCCTAACGCCTCGCCTATCGAGATGAGCGGGATAGAGAGTATATCCGTCATTAAATATGCGCAGATCTGCCTCGGCTCGACGAGTTCTTTGTTCTTGCGCTTGCCCGTAAGGTCGGATTTTTTTATGCCGTAAAACGAGCATACGGCGTCTATTATATCGTCCGGAGTGATTATTTCTTGCTTGTTCTCGGGCGAAACCGATTCTTTCAACGCTGCCTTTGCCGAGTCTAAAGTAATAGTGCATTCGTGGAGTTTTGAAAAGAAAATGACCTTGTTTAAAAGCCCCTCGAGCGAACGGACGTCGCTTTCGGAGTTCTCGGCAAGATAGAGCGCGACGTCGAGAGAGAGGATATTCTTTTTCATCTCGGCTTTCTTCTGGAGTATCGCTATCTTCGTTTCCACGTCCGGCGGCAACACCTGCGCCATAAGCCCGCCCTCGAAACGGGTTTTCAATCTGTCGGAGAGAAGTTCGATATCTTTCGGCAGACAGTCCGCCGATAAGACTATCTGTTTGTTCTGAGCGTACAGTTCGTTAAAAGTATGGAAAAACTCCTCTTGCGTGGACTGTTTTTTCGCTAAAAACTGCACGTCGTCGATAATAAGCACGTCAACGTGGCGGTATTTATTCCGAAAATCCATGCCCTCTTGCGAATACGCTTTGCCTTGGCGTATCGTCGTTATGAGGTCGTTGGTAAACTTTTCGCAAGTGGCGTAAAGAACGTTAAGGAGAGGGTTGTTGCGCTTTATCTGGTTTGCGATAGCGTGGAGCATATGCGTTTTGCCCAGTCCCGCGCCGCCGTAGATAAAGAGCGGATTATAACTCTCGCCGGGGTTGTCGGCAACCGCTTTAGCCGCCGCGCACATATATCTGTTCGAGTCGCCCACTACGAACGTGTCGAAAGTGTAATTCGGGTTTATAGGTGTGTTTTCTATTTCGTCTTTTATCGAGGCCACGCCTTTTTGCGCGAGGTAGTCCTCTTTGCCGTCGCCGACGAATAGTTTTATGTCGGTTATGCCCGTTTCGGCGGTTTTGAGCGCGTCGCGGATCTTGTCTTGCAATCTTACCGCGACTTCGGACGCAAACATCTCGGTTTTGGTCGACAAAACGAGCGTAGTACCCAAAAGATCGACCGGTTTAAGTTGCGTTATATAAGTGGAATAAGATATCATGCTGACGGTTTTCTTGAGTACTTCCAATACTTTATTCCATAAAATTTCATACGTTTCCATAGCCACCCTGCCGTGAAAAAGCGAAAAAACGCTTTACTAATTTCTCTTTATATTATATAATATACTAAACGTCGAAAAAAATCAAGGCTTTTTAAAATGCTTATAAAAAAACTCGTTTTATCGGATTACAGAAACTATTCTAAAGAAGAATTTGCATATTCCGACGGCATAAATATAATAAGCGGCGGGAACGCGCAAGGCAAGACCAATTCGGCTGAGGCGATATTCTACCTCTGCACCGGATATTCGCCGCGCGCCACACGCGATAAGCAAGTCGTTCGCTACGGCGCGGATTTTGCAAACGTTTACGGCGAGGCGGAAACGAGATTCGGGAAAACGAGCGTCGAGATAACCTTTTATCCGGATAAAAACAAATCCGTCAAGATAAACGGCGTTCCCGTTTCCAAAATAGGCGAACTGCTCGGAAACATCAATTCGGTGTTTTTCAGCCCCGAAGAATTAAAACTCGTCAAGGAAAGCCCCGAGGACAGACGGCGGTTTATGGATATTTCGCTATCGCAACTATCCAAGGGCTATTTCTACGCCCTGCAAAAATATAAAAAAATCCTCTCGCAAAGAAACAATCTTTTAAAGAGCGATGACAAAGACGTAATTTACGCCACTTTGCCTATCTGGGACAGGCAACTTGCCGAGGCGGGCGCTAAAATAATCAAGCGAAGAACCGAGTTTTTGGAAAAACTCTCGCCCTTTGCCGCCGCCGCGCACGATGCGGTAACCGGCGGAGCGGAAAAACTCTCATTGTCGGGCGAAACCGAATTTTCGGGCGACGAAAAGGAGATCGAAGAGGCGTTTTACACCGCGCTATCCGAGCGCACTGAGACGGACGTCGAACGCGGACACACCACGATAGGCCCGCATCGCGACGATATAAAAATCAAGGTAAACGGCGAGGACGTAAGGGTATACGGCTCGCAAGGGCAACAGCGCACCGCGGCGCTTTCGCTTAAACTCGCCGAAACCGAAATATTCAAAAGCGAATTCGGCGAATACCCCGTTCTCATTTTGGACGACGCGATGAGCGAACTCGACGCCGATAGAAGAGGCAGACTTTTAAGTTCGCTAAGCGGTATTCAGACGATAATAACCTGTACCGAACCAGACGGTATACCACAGCACGAAAAATACAATAATATTAAAATAAAGGCCGGTAAAATATATGAGTAATTGTAACGGAAACTGTTCGTCTTGCGGCGAAAAATGCGAAAAAAGCGAATTTATGGCACAGCCTCTCCCCTCTACCAAAATAGGTAAAATGATAGCGGTTATGAGCGGCAAGGGCGGCGTAGGCAAATCCATGGTAACGGATATTCTCGCCGTAAACGCGCTCAGAAAGGGCTATAAAACCGCGATACTCGACGCGGATATTACGGGTCCGTCAATCCCAAAGGCGTTCGGAATAACCGAAAACGCCTGCGGCAGCGAGGACGGAAAAGTTATTTACCCCGTAGAAACGAGCCAAGGCATCAAAATAATGTCGATGAATTTACTTCTCGGCGAAGAAAACGAACCGGTAGTCTGGCGCGGCCCCGTCATAAGCGGAGCCGTAAAACAGTTCTACACCGACGTTTTGTGGGAAGAAGTGGACTATATGTTCGTAGACATGCCGCCGGGAACGGGCGACGTGCCGCTTACCGTGTTTCAATCTCTGCCGATAGACGGAATAGTAGTGGTTACAACTCCGCAGGAACTCGTATCGGTAATAGTCGAAAAAGCGGTCAAAATGGCTAAACTTATGAACGTCAAAATCTACGGCATAGTGGAAAATATGAGTTATATAGAATGTCCGCATTGCGGGGAAAAGATATACCCTTACGGAAAAAGTAAACTCGACGAAGTCGCCGAAGAATACGGGCTTAAAATACTCGGCAGGCTGCCGATAAAGGCAGAACTTTCCGCGCAGGTCGATAAAGGAGAAGTCGAGGCGATAGGAAATTTCCTCGGCGACGTTATAGACAAAATAAATAAGGAGCAATAAAATGTCGGACACTAAAAAGAAAATAACGGTGGAATTCATACTTAGACGCGTCGGCTACGGAATACTTATTCTGTATGCGGCAATCTTGATTTTCGGGAAAGCGATCTTCAAAGATACGAGCGACTTTTACAGAAGTTTCAATATCTTTTCCGGCGCGGGCAATCCGAATACGCTTATCAGGACGATAAGTTACGTCGTATTCGTTTTGGGAGTGAGTTACCTATCAAGGCTTTTACTTAAAAACTCTGCGAAACTTCTCAAAAAGGGCAGAGCGATGATCGATCTTCTCTGCTCGCTTATAAAATATACCGCCGCGATAGTACTCGTGTTTTACGTCCTTAAAACCTTAGGCGTAGATACCACGGCGCTTCTTGCGGGCGTAGGGATACTCGGACTCGTCGTAGGTCTCGGTGCCCAGCCCCTTATAGCCGACATAATCGCGGGGCTGTTTATCGTGTTTGAAAAGGTTTTTGACGTGGGCGATATCGTAGTGGTGGACGGATTTCGCGGCACGGTCAAAGAAATCGGCGTCCGCACTACGCAGATAATGGACGCGGGCGGCAACGTCAAGATCATCAATAATTCAGACCTGAGAACCGTGATAAATATGACGGAACAACTCTCCCTCGCGTGTTGCGACCTAAGCATCGAATACGGCGAATCGCTCGAACGCGTCGAGGCAATCTTAAAGGATAATCTTGATAGTATACGCGAAAATATCCCCGACATCAAGGAAGGACCTTTCTATAAAGGCGTAGCCGAACTCGCCGACTCCGCGGTAATAATCAAGTTCGTCGCAAAATGCGAAGAGGGCGCTAAATATCAAGTAGAAAGGGATATGAACAGACAATTCAAACTTCTCTTCGATAAATACAACATAAATATCCCGTTCCCGCAGATAGTTTTAAATAAACCCGCGGCATTCGAGGACGCAACCGCAAAACAGCGCCGAGACGCGGAAAAATTCGTCGAGGAGCAGAAAGAACTCGGGAAAAAGATCCCCGAAGCGGAAAGAAACGATCTTTAATAATCCGAATGGACGAATTCAATCGTTTAAAAATAGATAATTCGGACGGTATTTCTTCCTTCCATAAAGCGGAAAACAAGCACGTTTACGCTAACGACGAAAAGACGGCGGAAGGCAACTTTACCTACTCCGAAACCGAGTATTCGCTGTATGAGGAGATTCAGACCCAAACTCCTAACCCCCAAGGCAAGGCGACGCCCGCCGCGCCGAGCGCGGCGGATACGGCAATAAAACTTACCGCGACGCTCGCAACCGCCGCGGTTTCTGCCGCGGCGCTCGTCGTACTTGTCGTGGCGGCAATGCTTTCCGTAAACGTTTCGCTCGTGTTCGCCTCGTTTCACTCACTTACCTTTGAAATATCCTCAACTTCAGATAAACCGCTTATAGCGCGACTTTACCGCGACGATACTCTCACCGGCGAATATGAAATAAACGAGAGATTTATCACTTTTTACGACCTTGAAGAAGAGACGGAATATACGCTTACCGTCGTCGACAGCGAAACCGAAAACGAGCGTTTTCGTTCGGTATTCGCCACTTCCGCCGCAATCGAAGAACGCGTGGAAGCTTACGGATATTTCGAGAACGAGGAACTGTTTATCGGCGTTTATATAATTGACGAAAACTCACGTCAAGACTATTATGAAAGCGCGAATAACGATACTATAGACGGCTTTTATACGATAAGAGTTATCGGCGAAAACGGCGAAATTCTTTACGCTTTCGATGAAACCGAAAGATATAAAGAAATAAGGCTCGCCGCCCCCGAAATCGAAAAGGCGTACGTTAAAGTTACTATCGGCGGCAAAGTCGTCGCGTTTGCTCTTGCCGAACGCTACGAATAAAAGACGACCGAGCCGAACGCAGATAAGCCTGTTACGACAATAATAATTTAACCGCCGCAAGCTCGTCTTTTAATCCCCTGCCGCATAAAAACCTTGTAATACTTGTGTATGACTTCGTTTTTAAGCGACAAACCATATTAAAAGTCATCGTTTGCGCTGCAAAACAGTCGTCCCGTCTTTCATACCAGCCGAGAATAATACGAACCCGCTTCTGACGGCATATTTTGCGTTCTTTTCGGCGAGTTCTCGCGCAATGAATTGATATTCTATTGCACTCACACTCACCAAAAA
>CAMOXE010000144.1 GCA_946628865.1 uncultured Clostridia bacterium
TTAACCCCGATCGCCACGACGTCTTTGCCGTCGTATGACGCGGGAAGATTTATCTGCGAAGGCAGCGAAACACCGTCTTTTGCTCTTACGGTATAAGCGTTGCCGTCGGCGTTTAAAGTAAACTCGAAATACTCGTCGGAAGTCGCAACGTATTCTTTGTTCTTAAGCCCGAAATCGCACGCGACAAACGAGCAAACCAATACGCTGATCAGCGCAATAAAAAGCAGGTTTTTGATTTTCATAGAGAAACTCCCCTATAACAATATATTATAAGTATAATTTATAATTTTTCTTTTGTCAATGATATTTTTCAAATTTAATTAAATTTTTGCCGCTTTTCGATTAATTATCCGTAAAAGTATATTTATAAACTTCCGATTTCGGCAGTTTACGCTCTTTTGCGACAAGTTTGACAGCCTCTTTTTTGTCCATACCCCTTGAAATATACTCGTTTAAATGCTCTTCAACGGACATTTTAAGGTATTGATCCTCTTCCTCTTTGCCGCCCTCGACGATTAAAACGTATTCGCCTTTCGGCTCGTCGAACGGTAAGCCGTCGGAGAGGTTAAACACGTCTGCGCGCTCGTGGAGTTTGGTTATTTCTTTAACCGCGGCGGCGCGTCTGTTGCCGAAACAAGAGTATATTACGGCTATATCACGCTTTAAGTCGTGCGGAGCGCTGTAAAATACGAGCGTCAAATCGAGATTTTTGTATTTAGCGAGCAATTCTTCGGCGTCTTTGCGCTTTTCGGGTAAAAAGCCTATAAAGGCAAATCTCGAAGCGTCGAATCCCGACAGCATAAGCGCGGGAATAAGCGCCGTTGCGCCCGGTATTACCGTAAACGGAATTTCACGCTCTTTTAAAATCGTCGTAAGGACGTTACCCGGATCGGATATGACGGGAGTGCCTGCGTCGGTAATAATTGCGACGTCTTTATCTTGGGCATATTCCGCGATAAACTCTTCGGCGCGCGATTTTTCGTTGAATTTATGATATGAAACGAGTGGCTTTTTAATATCGTAACGATTTAAAAGTTTAAGTGAAGTCCGAGTATCTTCGCACGCGATGACGTCCACGCTCTTGAGCGTTTCTACCGCGCGGAAAGATATGTCGCCGAGATTGCCTATCGGCGTTGAAACGAAATAAAACATAATCAGTTATCTATATTCGGCAGTACTTTTAACTGCGGTTTTACGCCCTTTACGCACTCGACGAGCGCAAGATACGGTTTTTTATTCTTCCCCGCCGTCGCGAACTGCAACCGCGTCGGTTCTAAGCCGTTTTTGCGCATCTGTTCAAACATATCCGTAAGGCGCTCGGTGCGCTGGCAGATACACAGTTTTCCGCCGCGCCTCAGTTTTTTTGCGGAAATCGATATTATCTCTTCAAGTGTGATTTTTATCTCGTGGCGGCATATCGCGACGTGCTCGCTTTGATTTTTTTCGCCCGAATAATTCTTTTTATACGGCGGATTACATAAAATAAGCGAGTATTTGCCGTCAAATTCCGCTCCGATTTCCTGCAATGCGGTATTATAGCAGTGAAACGAGTTTTCCAAGCGGTTGAGTTTTACGCTGTCGAGCATCATGTCGAAAAGCGGAGTCTGAAGTTCAAACGCGTCTACTTTCACGTTTTCGGGGCGTTTACCGTCAGCCTCTTCGATAAGAGCGAAATAGTGTATGCCGACTATCCCCGAGCCGGCGCAAAAGTCCGCGACGTTTCCGTAGACTTTCGGCGCAAAGCGCGAAAGCAGTATCGCGTCGCTGGAAAACTTATATAGTCCGTCGCGTTGGATTATCTTATAGCCGCAAATCAGTAAATCTTCTTCGTGTTGCATACTTGACAACAAAAAGGGGGCTTAGCCCCCTTTCGTCTTTTTTTCAATTAGTCCTCGACAGGCGCGCCTACCGGACAAATCTCCGCGCACGCTCCGCAGCCGATACAGGTTTCGGGATCGATAACGTATTGGGTATCACCTTGAGATATCGCCGAAACGGGACAATTTTCCGCGCACGCTCCGCAAGATACGCAAGCGTCGGTTATTTTATATGCCATTTTTGTTACCTCCGTTTTTTAAGTCGATTTTATTATAACACATTTTTTTGGTTTTGTATACTTTTTTAAGGCATTAATCGAGAATATCCCGCATTTCTTTTTCTTCGGCGGAAGTTTCTTCTACGTCCGCGGCGGAATTGGTCCTTTTAATCTTTAAATCCGAGAGTTTATATTCTTTATACGAAATACTACCGTCTTTCGCCTCGAATTTTACGCGGACGAGCATTTTAAGCATATTGTTCGCAACAACCGAGGCTTTTCCGTCGGGAGTTCCCACTTCGCTGCCTATCTTAGGCATTTTCTTAAACGTCTCGCTGTAATGATTGTTTTCAAACTCCAAACAACACATCAGTCTGCCGCAAAGCCCGCTGATTTTAGACGGATTCAACGACAAGCCCTGAGTCTTTGCCATTTTTATCGAGACTTTCTTGAAATCGCACACGCCCGCCGCACAGCAACACTCTCTGCCGCAAGGCGCTATTCCGCCTATACACTTGGTTTCGTCTCTTATACCGACCTGTCGAAGTTCGATACGCATATGGAAATGCGACGCCATGTCCTTTACAAGTTCGCGAAAATCGACGCGTTGCTCCGACGTAAAATAGAAAACTATCTTACTGCCGTCGAACGTGTATTCGGCGTCGATAAACTTCATCTTCAAGCCCCTTGCCGCCGCCTTTTCGTTTGCGACTTTGATCGCCTCCGGGACTTTAGCCTCGTTTGCCGCGACTTTCGCCTCGTCGTCCGCGCTCGCTATTCGCGATATGGGCTTGAGCGGTTGGACAACTTTATCGTCAGGCACTTCCTTGCGCTCTATAACGACTTTTCCGTATTCTATACCGCGCGCCGTTTCTACGATAACGCCGCAGTCTTTTCTGTAGTTTTTTCCCTCCGGGTCAAAATAATATATCTTGCCGGTGTGGTTGAATTTTATTCCGACTATAACTTTTGCCATCTGTATTTTTCCTCCGCCAATCCGAATAAAATGCCGTCAACCGTCATTGCGACGTTGGCATTGTAGTATAGCGCCGCGCGCTTTTTATCGAGCATATCCTCTATCGCGATAAGCGCGCCTACGGTAAAGCCGTTTACCTGCTTTTCGCCGTTTTTTATCGCGAGTTTCAACGTTTCGCCGACTTCTTGTTTTAATGCCGTTATAAAATTATCGATATTGTCTTTATCTATTTTATCGACGAATTTTATCACGTCCCTTGACGAGTGTAAAGCGCTTAACACCTCTTTTGCGAGTTTAAACGCGTCCTCGCCCGCTCCGCTTTCATATGCCTTTACAGCCGCGCTCGCCTTGCCGCCGCTTAAATCGATAGCGGTTTTCAGCCTGTCCTCGTCTGAGTAATCGTCGATGAGCGCCTCCTTTAAACTCTTGGCAGTAAACGGCGGGATCTCGAGTTTCATTACCCTCGACTTTATCGTCGGGAGCAGTGAGTATTCGTTCACGGCGCCGATCAGTATCACAACGTTTTCGGGCGGCTCTTCCAAAGTTTTCAGTAGTTTGTTCTGCGCCGCGGCGTTTATATCTTCCGATCCGCAAAGCACGAACATGCGTTTAGCGTTTTCAAGCGGCTTTATGAAACTTGCCTCGACAAGTTCGTCGATGTCTGCGGTCAGAATATTCGTTCTGTCTTTCGGATATACCGTGCAATCCGCATAACACTCTTTATCTATCAACTTTTCCGTGCGCGGGTCGCCGTCACTCATTATGAGTTTCGCAAATATCTTGAGATACTCCCTCAGATATTCTCCGTCGTCGCACAGCAGAAGGTAGGCGTGACTTAAAAGTCCGCTGCGTTTCTCGCTCTCTATTATTTTATAAGCGTTCGTGCTTTTTATAAGTGCGTCCAGAGACATCTCATCGCCTCAACAACTTGTCTATCTCGATTTTTACCCTTGAGAATATCTCGTCAATATCTCCCTCGGAGTCGATTTCGACTATTCTTTCCGGGAACTTCTTCGCAAGCGATTTATAACCTCTGTATACCGCGTTGTGAAAGGCTATTCCGCTCTGCTCTATCCTGTCGTCTGCGTCCGCGCCGCCTTTGCGCCTGAACGCCGCCTCAGGCGTTATATCGAAAAATATCGTCAAATCTGGCATACAGGTTTTCATTGCCACCGAATTGATCTCCGCAATAAAATCGTAGGACAGTCCGCGAGCATACGCCTGGTAGGCAAAAGACGAGTCTATATATCTGTCGCATACGACAACTTTACCGTCGCAAAGAAGGGGCAATATCTTCTCTTTTACGATCTGCGCCCTCGCCGCGGCGTATAAAAGCGCCTCGGTCTCGTCGGTCATTGCGCCGTTGTTTCCGTCCAGAATTATACTCCGTATCTTTTCCGCTATCGGAGTTCCGCCCGGTTCTCGCGTAAATACGGCGTTTACGCCTATTTCCGCTAAGTATTTTTTCAGCATCTCAGACTGTGTGGATTTCCCCGAGCCTTCGCAACCTTCGAGCGTTATGAAATATCCGCGTTTAGTCTGCATAGTCGCTGTAATTCCTTATTATATAGTTGATTACCGATAACGCCTCGTAAGTATGATCCGGCTGAACGCTCGTAAAATCGAATACGGACAGGACCAAGCCGTCGGCGGTAAGCACCGTCTCGCCGTCGCTTACGCTCGAGGTGTACCACAAATCTTTTATATCCGCTTTCTCGTATCCCGCGTTTAACTTGCCGAGATCTATGCCGTATGCGGCGCGGTCGATATACTTCGTTTCGCCGTTGTCTTCGTATATCCGACTCTTGTATACTAAAAAATCTTTGTCTGCGTCCTGCGCTTTTTTAATTGACTTTTCGAGTTCTATCATGTCGAGATATACGGTTTCTATTCTCTCCGTCTCGGCTTTTACGCCGGCTTGGATTTTCTCATCGGTGTTGTAAGTCCTGCGATAGTTACGCGAACTTTTAATGCGCTCGCCGACAAAATATTCTTTGATTTTATCCGCGTTTACCGTATACCCGTCCGAAGTTTCGGTTATAAATCCGTTTCCGACGGTATACGAGCGCGCCCCGGACAGAAGTCTGTCAATGGACAAAATTCTGCCGGCGCTTACAAGATTCTGAAAGTCCGTCCGCGTGCTTTCGTCTTTGGGATCGTATTCGATATTCCCGCCGCCTATAACGAGCATATCGCCTTCGTATACGGATAGACGAAGGTCGAGCAAATACGACGCGCTGTAACTGCCGACCGAACGCACGTCGGTCTCTTTTGCCTCGTACACGTCGTAAGATAAGACGTCTTTCCCGTTTTCCCTCGCTTTGCCGCTTAGTATCTTGTCTAAAAACTCCGACGTAGAGCCAACCGCTTTCGTCTGTACGCCGTCGTAGGTTACGAGGTAGAATTGCTGACCGTCGGTAAGCCGCGTTGCGAGCGACGTATATAATAGCGACCATACCATAACTATCGCAACAACTATCGCCAACGATTTTACCCACTCGTAATTCAAGACGTTTGATATTCGTTTTTTGGTAATCTTTAAATCCATAATCCTTTTAAAAAAGGGCTGCCGCCCGTTTAATTTCCGTCAGCAGTCCTTTCAGTCGGGTCCAATATCAGAACCCGCCCTTAACAAGTCTTTGGCGAGCGCCCGAGCAATAAATTCGTATTCTGTACGCTCGCACATAACGAAAACGGCATCAAAACACATCGGTTCGGGTGCAAAACGTTTAGCCAAGTCAATTCATATCCGAACCCGCCTTAAATAAGCCTTTTGCGGTCTTTCTGGCGAGTTCTCGCGCAATGAATTTGTATTCTATTCCGCTCGCTCTCACCAAAAA
>CAMOXE010000145.1 GCA_946628865.1 uncultured Clostridia bacterium
TTTCTCGGTACGGGAAAATCCGTCCGACTTTTTATCGCTCACATATTGCAGAAAATACTTTTCGGTAAGTTTTCTCGCCGTTTCCGACGTTATATTCCCCGCAAAAGAAAGCACGATATTGTCGGCGTTGTAAAACCTGCTTTTATAAGACAGAATATCGGACCTGGTAAACTTTTTAACGTTTTTCTTCGGACCTAAAATAGTTCTTCCCAAGCCTTCGCCGCCGAAATACGCCTCCGAAAGTTTATCAAGGCAGAGATCTTCCGGGGTGTCCTCGGACATGTTGATCTCCTCGATAATAACGTCGCGCTCACGGCTGAGTTCTTTTTCATCGTATACCGAATTTAAAAACAAATCGGACAATAGTTCAAAAGATCTCTCTATTGAATTTATGGTGGACTTGACGTAATAACACGTCATATCTTTCGACGTAAAGGCATTTACCTGAGAGCCTATACAATCGAAAGCGTCCGAAAGTTCAAATGCGGAATACTTCTCCGTGCCTTTGAAATTGACGTGTTCGATAAAATGCGAGATGCCGTTATTGTCGGCGTTCTCCTCCCTGCTGCCCGCGCCGACGAATATTCCCATACTCGCCGAAAGCATTCCGGGCATTTCGTTTACCACTATTTTAAGTCCGTTTTCGTATTTTTTGTAATAAGCCATTAAAATCCTTTAGGTCAAGCACTCCGTTACGGTTACCGCGCTTAAACCGACGCTGTCGTAATATGTAAGAATATCCGGCAAAGCCTTAAGCGTATGCGATTTCGGGTGCATGAGTATGAAATCGCCCGCCTCGATATTCTTTACCGCTCTATTATACACCGTTTTTTCGTTTTTGTCACGCCAATCGACGGTATCTTTCGTCCACATTACGGTTTTATAAGATAATTTTTCCGCAACTTTAAGCGTCGTTTCCGAATACGCGCCGGACGGCGGAGCGAAAAGCGTAATCTGATAACCCGTCATTTTCTTTAATAAATTTTCAGTCGATAGCATTTCGTCCCTGTTGCCCGCCTCGTCTAATTTCGAGTGGTCTTTATGGAAATACCCGTGGCTGCCGATTTCATGCCCTTCGGAGAGTATCCTTAGTACGGTTTCTTCGTTGTCATCCGCCCAACAACCGCCTATAAAGAACGTCGCTTTTGCACCGCAAGTCTTTAAGACGTCGAGTATGCCGTTGACGATAGCCGTACCTTCGTAGACGTTAAACATAAGGCAGACTTCGCCGCCATCCCTTTTGCCGTGGTATATAGGCTCGTAACTGTTGTTTCCCGATATAAAAACCGCCTCGCTCGGTAAAAAGCATACTGCGCCTACGCCTACTGCCAAAGCGCATAATATCGACGCGGTTAAAACATTCAAGCGTTTCTCATTTAGTTTTTTCAATATTTTTACCTCTATACAATATATTATAAATTTCCTTGTTTTATTAACCGGAAAGTGATATAATGAGAGGGAAAAGAACTGTTTTCGGGTATTTTAAAGCGTCTTTAAATGAAAACGATTTTTTCGTTTAAAGACAAAATCGACTTTTTGTCGCGGAACAAATATTTATTCCGTAGCATTTTAATCTTTTAATATATCTATTATGGACAGATTATTCGGAAAAACGATAATATTAAGCGGAGCGTCGTCGGGAATAGGCAGAAAATTTGCCGAAGAACTCGCTATCAATCATAATTGCAAAATTATCGCTATAGCGCGCGACGAAAGCAAAATAAACGACCTCAATGAATTTTTAAATGACAGAGGCTGCGCGCTTTACAAATACTACCTCTTCGACGTCGCTGAAGAAGTCGGGTGGGCAAACCTTCGTGACTCCCTCATCGGAGAGAGCATAAAAATAGACGCAGTAATAAACTGCGCCGGTTTTTTACCGCCGTTTAAAAAATTCGACAAATTCACGATTGAAGAATATAGACGAATTTTCGACGTTGACTTTTATTCGTGCGTATATTCCGTAAAATATACTTTACCTTTAATAGAGCATAGCGATTTCCCCGCTATTATTAACGTATCGAGCAGTTCCGCGCTTTGCACTTTTGCGGGAATAAGCGGATATTCGGCGGCAAAATCCGCGCTTAAAAGTTTTACGCTTTCTCTTGCGGAAGAATACCGCGGAAAGATATATTTCGGCTGCGTATGCCCGGGGTTTACCAAAACGAATATCTTTTCAAACCTTTCCGTTTCGGACGAAGAATTTAAAATAACGCAAAAACTATCAAGCGATTGCGAAAAGATAGTCAAAAAATCCATTAAAAAGATAAACGCGAAAAAAACCTTGATAATCGTAGGTTACGACGCGAAACTAATGAATTTCTTCTATAAAACGGCGCCGATCACAACCGCAAAAGTCATATCTCGAATATTGAGAAAATCAAAACTTAAATTATTTAAAGAAATTTAAGCGCGCGCCGTCGGGCGCGCGCTCGTTTTATCCGTCACAGACTTTCGCTTAGAATCCGAACGACTTCGTCGCGGTTGAGCGTCTTATAACCGCCGTCGAGTATAATGGTCGCGTCGGCTATGCCTTCAATCATATCCTTAGTCGCGCCGAGTTCGGAAAGTGTAAGAGCAACGCCTATTTTACGCATCCATTTTTCCATTTCGGCTAAGCCCTCTTCCGCGATTTCGGTATCGGTTTTTCCGTTTTCGGCAACTCCCCAAACCTCGACGGCAAATCGTCTGAATTTGCTTAGACCGTATGGGAGAATATGCCTGTAATACGGCAAAGAGACCGCCGACAAGGTCATACCGTGCGTTGCGTCGGTATACCCTCCCGCCGCTTGTCCGAGCATATGCACCATCCAGTCGGTCGTTTTCCCGCGGGAAATCAGCGTGTTGAGCGCCCACGTCGCCGCCCACATTATATTCGAGCGCGCCTCGTAATTTTCGGGGTCATCTATCGCTACGAGCGAATTTTTAATAACCGATTTCATCAGCGCTTCCGCAAGATAGTCGCTTACGTTATCGTCTGTACCGGAGAAATACTGTTCGCAAATATGATTAAAAACATCGTAAATACCCGCCACCATTTGTCTTTTCGGCAGAGAGAAAGTAAATTTCGGATTTAATATCGAGAACTTCGGCATAACCTCTTCGCCGAAAACGTGTCCGATTTTTTGATGTGTGTCGTGATTCGTAATTACCGATCCGCCGTTCATTTCCGAACCTGTACCCGCCATGGTAAGTATGCAACCGACGGGAACGATCTCGCAAGTCGGCTCGTCGAATTTGACGAAATACTTTTCCCACGGATCTTCGTCGGTGTTTACCGATACCGATACCGCTTTTGCATAGTCGCAGCAGGATCCGCCGCCGACGGCAAGCAAAAGATCGGCATTATGCGCTTTGGCTATCTTTACACCCTCGCGAAGTTTATCCGCCGTAGGGTTAGGCATTACGCCCGCGTCCTCGACGACGTTTTTGCCGTTCGCCTTTAAAATCGATATAACCGCGTCGTACACGCCGTTCTTTTTTATCGAACCGCCGCCGTATATCAATACGACGTTTTTGCCGTATTTAGGCAATTCGTCGTTTAAATACTTTAACGAATCGTCTCCGAAATAAAGTTTAGTCGCGTTTTTATAACTGAAATTCCCAAGCATTATAAGTTTACCCCCTTATACGTTTTTACCTAATTCATAGGCTCTTTTCAGACCTTCGTTGCAGGCTATGTCGCCGCCATCGGTTACTCCGCCGATAAACAACGTTCCCGCTAACGTCGCGTTTTCAAAACAATCCACCCAGCCTTGAACGCCCTTTATCGCTCCGTCCGGCGTATACGCCTCGGTATCGGTTGCGACGGAGAGAAGATAAACTTCTCTGAATTTATAATCTTTTGCGTAAAGCGCGTTTGCGCGGTCGATAAGCGTTTTCATTTGCCCGCTCATTTCGTAGTAATAAATGGGCGTTGCCCAAACTATTACGTCCGCTTTTTCCATTTTATCCACGATTTCTATCGCGTCGTCGTTTATAACGCAGCGGCCTATCTTCTGACAAGCGAAACACCCACTGCAAAACGCTATGTTTTTATCTTTTAAAGATACTATTTCGACTGAGTTTCCGACTTCTTCCGCACCTTTCTTAAATTCTTCGGCAAGAAGATGAGAATTGCTGTTCTTTCTTAAACTCGTGCTGATTATCAATACGTTTTTCATTTTTATTCCCTCTCATAGGTCGGTTTAAACGCTAAAAACGCGTCAAGCCTTTCTTCCGTTCTGTTATAACGCCTATTCCCGGAATTCAATTCCGCTATGTTGTCCATATCATCTTTTGAAAGCGTAAAATCAAATATATCTATATTGTCTTTTATATGCTCTTTATTTTTACTTCCGGGAATAACTATAAATCCCATTTGCGTATGCCACTTTAAAACGATTTGCGCGGCAGATTTGCCGTAATGTGCGGCAATTTTTTTAATTATAGGACTTTCCAGCAATTCCGCCGTCATACCCTTTCCGCCGAGCGGATACCAAGACATTATTCTTATATCGTTCGGCTCGATTATCTTTCTTAACTCGTCTTGCGGGAAGAACGGGTGACATTCGACTTGAATAACTTGCGGTAAGACGTCGAATTCTTCTAATAATTCTCTTATAAATTCGCCCTCGAAATTAGATACGCCTATCGCCTTTACCGTTCCGGCTTTATACGCTTTTACAAGTTGCTTATACCCCTCGCGCCAATTTTTAGTGGGCTGATGAATAAACAGCAAGTCGATATAGTCGGTTCCAAGCCTATCCAAAGTTTCTTGTATCGCGTTGGGGTTCTCATATTCGCTCGGCCAAAGTTTGGTCGATAAAAAGATGTCCTTCCTATCTACGCCGCTCGCTTTCATAGCCCTTCCTACCGCGCGCTCGTTTACATAAGCGTTGGCGGTGTCTATGAGGCGATAACCGAGTTTTAATGCCTCTGAAACGCTGTTCTCCGCTTCGGAGGGGGAAAGTAAAAAAGTACCTATGCCGACGCTCGGCATTTCAATTCCGTTGTTTAATTTCACGTTACACGTTCTCCTTTATCCATTTTTCTATTTTTTGTTTTGAATCTCTTACAGTCGAGCCGACTATCGCAAGTCCTTGCTTTAAATTCGCGCCGACGCATATTTTCTTTATATCCGACGGCACGTTTGCAAGTCCGCTTCCTTCATGCGTGGTAAACGGCATGACCGTCTTACCGCTGAAATCAAGCCTTTCAAGTTCGGTAAACATCGGTTGCGGTAACGTTCCCCAATACACCGGACCGCCGATGAATATTACGTCGTAACCGCTTATATCGTCTAAATAGTTTTTAAGTTCGGGTTTTTCTCCCCTGCTCTGCTCGTCTTTAGCCTCTTTGATACAAGCCATATATTCTTTTGCATACGGCGTTTTTCTTTCGACCTTAAAAATATCCGCGCCGAGTATATCTCGGATATATTCCGCAACGACTTCGGTATTTCCCTTATCGATATAACGCATCGTGCCGCCGAAATAGTTCTCGTCCGCTCTGCTGAAATAAATTACCAGACTTTTCATTTTAATTTCTCCTTTATTACGTTTAAATAATCCGATATTATATTTTCGGGATCGATCTCGCCGTCGGTAAAACACCACAAATTCAAAGCCCCGTAATACACGCTTACGATTTCGTCGGAAAGATATTTATCGTTTACGATTTCTTCAATAGACTTTCTGTCGTAAGCGAGTTTACTCTTTCCGTAAAAACTACCTTTTACGCTTTGAGAAAACCACTCCTGAGCCATTTTTATACCGCATTTTTTGATATGCTTTACCGAGAATAGAAGAAAGTATTCGAGCCTGCTCGCTTTATCTTTATCCTCTCCCGTTTTCATTTCATTGTAAAACAGATTTATTCCTTGCTCGATTAAATCCTCTTTAGTCTTAAAATGAATGTAAAACGCGCCTTTCGAGACCCCCGCGGTTTCGGTTATTTCGTTTACCGAAACGTTTTCAAAGCCTTTTTCGTTTATCAATCTTAAAGCGCATTCGATTATTCGTCTCTTGTTTTCGTTTGATTTATTTGCTCTCGTTTCGTTATTGTACTTCACGATTACATTATAGCAGTTAATTGACCGCAAGTCAACTATTTTTTCAAAAAAATTTTTTACTATATAGGTAATTGCTTGGAAAATAGAAGTTCAACCGTATATGCGTACTTTTCGGACGAATTCCAAAAAAGAGCCGAAAAAACTTGTTTATACAGTTTAATATTCTTCTGAAATTTCCGCAAAAATTCGATTTTTAGCAAAAAGAAAACACAATATATTGCAAATACCGTAAAGCATTAAACAATATATTGTGTTTATGTCTTTGTTGCCCGAAATAACTATTAAAAAAATAGGGCTCCCGCAAAGATTTTATGAAACAAAAGATTTGTGGGAAAAGGTCGAAGAGCCGAAGCGCGTCCGGTGGACGAAACAGCGAGGCGATGAGAGTGCCGCGGTCGAAAAATTAAGTAAAAAATTTACGCAAATTTTTCGGGTACCGCAAACGGAGGAGCAGGCTGAAAAGTCTTTGCTCTTTTGCAAAACAAAAGAGCAAGACCAAAAA
>CAMOXE010000146.1 GCA_946628865.1 uncultured Clostridia bacterium
ATAACGGATAAACTCACGTCCGCGTTTGAAACAGTCAATTTATAAATCTCTGCACCTGATTTTATTTTCCAAAAAGTTCCATATGTTTTCTCTTTTGCCATTTAATTAAAAATTATAATATAAGCGAAACAACTTGCTATCGGTCATTTAAATGCGACATTTCGGAAAAACGGGTTTTCGACAGAACAACGACATTACTTTACAATCGCATAATATGTTGCCTTGCAATTTATCAGATAAACTGCCCATAATTCATATTGAGTTTAATTCTTACCGCGCAACCCCGATTATCCTCGTTTGTCCGTTTAAAATTTGAAACGGATTTATATAACCGCTCATTTTATTGTTTATCACAGTTTCTTTTTTGATACTCTTTCGGCGAAACGCCCGTCGCGGCTTTAAACACTTTCAAAAAGTTAGAAAGCGAATTAAAACCCGATTCAAAACACGTCTGCGAAACGCTCAGACCGCCGGAAAGCAAAGTCTTTGCGCATTCCGTTTTTTGCCTGTTGATATACTCGGAAAAACTCGCGCCGTACGTCTTTTTGAACAAGTGTCCGAAATACACGGGCGAAAGACATGCCAACTCTGCCGCTTGTGCCAAAGTCGGATCATCACGGAATCTCGTCTGCGCAAAGTACAATGCGTTTTTAACGGGCGTAATTTGCTCCGGCTGTCCCTCAGGTAAAATCAGTGACAAAACGTATTCCAACAACGGTTGCACGAACCCGGTCGTCTCGGTTTCCTTCTTCAAAAGCGCTGCGCTTTCTTCAAGTTTTTGCAAGGTTTCATCGTCAACGGTCCGATGATATTGCGAAACGTCATACACCCGTTTTAGCGTTTTCTCGGAAATAGCCCTCTCCGTAAACGAAATATTCCACAAAATCGCCTCGCCGTCAAAATCTACCCAATGGCAGTCGGCAGGCGTTAAAAACAAAACGCTCCCCTTTCCTATTTCGTACTGCTCGGCATTGAGATGATGCACAGCCTTACCCAAAGTCAAAAATTCCAACTCGAAATAATCGTGCGTATGAATAGGGCAAAACTCCCCTCGTTTGCATTGGACGTAAACGTCTCGGTCCTCACCGAATTCTTCTTTTTTAGTCAATCGCATTTCCGCGCAACGCTCTTTCATATTTATAATTTTAAACAATAAAAATATATTTGTCAATTAAAATCTTTAATTAGTGCGTGTTTTTCTTTAATAACCGATTGTATTGACAGTATTAAAATGATATAATATTTGCGTAATCTGTTTTACGCACTCGGAACTTATGGTTTTTCCGAACTTTTCTCACAAAAACTTCGGACGCACTTATAAAATCGCATGTATTATTGTCAAATAGGTGAGAAAAGATTTCCTTAATGCGTATCGCACAATTGCAAAAATCAAGAGTAATTTTAAGGAAGATTATGAAAAGGACTTCGATAGAATTAAAAAACTGGCAATTAATCACTTTACCCAACGCGCTCGTTAAGGAGAAAAATATCTCCGCCTCGACTGCGGAAGAATTGATTTCGGCAGGATATAAGGCTATCCGAGCGAGCGTCCCCGGAAATTTTGAACTCGATCTCATGCGCGAGGGCATACTTCCCGACCTCTACTTCGGAACGAATATCTTAGAGGCGCAAAAACTTGAAAATCTGCACCTTTATTACTTCACCGAATTTTCCTATGAAACGAGCGACGCTACGGACGATTTCCTTGTTTTCGAGGGTATAGATACCGCCGCGGAAATCTATCTGGACGGAGTTATGGTCGCATTTACGGAAAATATGCATCATTCGCACACGATTCCTTTAAAGGGAATATCTGCGGGAAATCACGGCGTTTTAGTGCATATTCTCCCCACGGTTATCTATGCAAGAAAATTTGAACTCCCCGCGATGTGTTTTGGTATGGAATATAATATGGACTCTATAAACGTCCGCAAAGCACCGTATATGTTCGGGTGGGATATTATGCCCAGGATCGTTTCGGGCGGGATTTGGAAACCCGTTAAAATTATCAAATTACCTAAGTCTCGCATCGTAGATCCTTTTACGGCAACACGCCGCATAAATTCAGACTGCGCAACTCTGATCACAACGTTTCGCCTGGAAACGGATGCGGATTTTCTCACCGATTACACCGTGAAAATTTCAGGAAAATGCAAGGACAGCGTTTTCTCTCGCGAATTGAAAATTTTCAACGCCGCGAACCGCGTTACGATAGACGTTAAACATGCCTATCTCTGGTGGCCGAAAAACTACGGCGAACAAAATCTGTACGATATAGAAATAACCCTATATTTTAAGGGGATTGAATGCGATAAAGCAACCTATCGCACAGGTATCAGAACTGCCCGTTTAAACCGTACCTCTTTAGCAGGCGACAACGGAGAATTCTGTTTCCTTATAAACGATAAAAAAGTCTTTTGCATGGGTACGAATTGGGTACCGACGGACGCTTTTCCTTCAAGGCACGACGAATATACTCTTCGAGGCTTAGAACTTGTAAAAGAGTGCAACTGCAATATGATTCGGTGTTGGGGCGGTAACACTTATCCCGACAGCCTTTTCTATGACTACTGCGACGAGAACGGCATTATGGTATGGCAGGATTTTTCTTTGGGCTGCGGACATTATTCCGACAGCGATCACCTTTGCGCACTTGTGAAAGAAGAAGTAAAACAAGTAGTAAAACGTCTGAGAAATCATCCCTCGCTCGTGCTTTGGGCAGGCGATAACGAATGCGATTGCTTTGTCGCGGAAGAATTTTACTGCGATCACAGCGATAGCGGCACGAAGGACTGGATCGACCCCAACTATAATAAATTGACGCGCGACGTAATATTCAGAGAAGTGCGAAATCATGACGCTACCCGTCCCTATCTTCCAAGTTCTCCTTATATTGACAGCCTCGCTTTTCAATGCGGTATGCCTTCCGAAAACCATCTATGGGGACCCAGAGATTATTTCAAGGGGGATTATTATAAAAATCCGGCTTGTCATTTCGCTTCTGAGATCGGCTATCACGGCTGTCCGTCCGTACAGTCATTAAAGAAATTTTTACCCGAAAACAGTTTGGCGGAAAGAGGCGACGGCAACGTTTGCTCAAACACCGACTGGCTGACGCACGCAACGTGTATGGAGCCGAATCCGCTTGCTCCGTACGCCTACCGTATACCGTTGATGATAAGGCAGGTAGAGCGTATTTTCGACGTCGCCGATAAAGATTTAGCGACGTTTGTAAAACAAAGCCAAATTTCACAAGCGGAAGCGGATAAATATTTCATCGAGCGTTTCCGCATCGATAAATGGAGAAAAACCGGGATTCTTTGGTGGAATATAATTGACGGTTGGCCGCAAATCTCCGACGCAGTCGTGGATTGGTACGGTTGCAAAAAATTGGCGTTTTACTATATTCAACGTTCGCAAACTCCGTTTTGCATGATGCTTGACGAACCGAAAGACGGCAAGATGGCGCTTGTTGCGACCAACGACACAAGGCAGAGTTTAACCGTGAATTATACCGTTAAAAATCTCGCAAACGGAGAAACGGTAGATAAAGGCTCGTTTAAAATCGATCCGGATGAAAAAATCGTTACGAATACGTTACCGGAACTCGACAACGCGTTTTATTTCATAGAATGGTCTACGGAACTCGGCAAAGGCAAAAACCATCACGCTTGCTCGCTCGGCGACAAGTGGAATTTCAACGACTACGCGCGCTGTATGAAAGCGGCGGGGTTTTACGAAGAATTTTCAGAATAAATCGCTGAAAACACCGTCGTTTTATTCTTTTTTCTCCGCAAACGACTTTATTAAATTCCCCGTTTTGGCGCCTTGCGAGAATTATAGTCTTGTCTTT
Organism: uncultured Clostridia bacterium; assembly: GCA_946628865.1. Classification (GTDB taxonomy): domain Bacteria; phylum Bacillota; class Clostridia; order Christensenellales; family Borkfalkiaceae; genus UBA10281. Next base: position 3,854 of record CAMOXE010000146.1, read on the forward strand.
ATTTTTTCAAGCGCAAAAATAGCGTTCGGTAAAGTGATTTCTTCTATAGTCTTTATTGAAAGAAACGACTGTTGGCTTATAATCGACTTATAGGGCAACTTTTACGATTAACAGTCATTCGGTTGATTTCGTGCAAGCGGTTGGCTGTTAACCTAAAAAATCATATTTTTGTATAAAATAAAAATTCCGAAATCTAAGAAGATTTCGGAGTTTTTGTGTCTTTGTTGCCAGAAATAACTATTAAAAAACAGGGCTCCCAAAAATATTTTGCAACGCAAAAGATTTGTGGGAAAAGGTCGAAGAGCCGAAGCGCGTCCGGTGGACGAAACAGCGAGGCGATGAGAGTGCCGCGGTCGAAAAATTAAGTAAAAGATTTACGCAAATTTTTCGGGTACCGCAAACGGAGGAGCAGGCTGAAAAGTCTTTGCTCTTTTGCAAAACAAAAGAGCAAGACCAAAAA
>CAMOXE010000147.1 GCA_946628865.1 uncultured Clostridia bacterium
CTTAAATCCCGCCGTATGAGTCGATAAAACCGCCGACGGCAAAATGCACGTTTCGATTTTACACGCGGAAATTATCGGCAACGCGACTGTGAGCGAGCATTGTCCCACACACGAAATATCCTGAACTGTAAGTATCTTTTTCGTATCCATTTCCTGCCTCCGCTTTTATAATTTTCTATATTATACACGCTTTGCTTGATTTATGCAATCGTTTTAAAAGCATATTCATATAACATTTATTTATATTATATATTCGCAAATCGTATGTAAAAACGGACAAGCGCTTTTTGTAGCCGCGCTCGTCCGTTTACATTGCACTATATTATTCGTTGTCGAGTTTTTCCAAAAGTTTAAGGTCTATACCCTTTTCGCCTATCTTTATTATCTCGACTTTGACCTTGTCGCCTATCGCAAGCACTTCTTCAACCGAGTTGATACGCTTTTCGCTCATCTTGGAAATGTGTATCATTCCGTCTTTGCCGGGCGCAAGTTCGCAGAACGCTCCGACTTTCGGAAGAATCCTTACTACGGTCGATATAAACATATCCCCGACTTCGGGATCTCTCGCTATCGCAAGTACCATCGTCTTTGCCTTTTCCGCCATGGAAAGGTCCTCGCCGTAAGTCGCTATAAATACTTTGCCGTCCTCGTTGATGTCTATCTTGACGCCGGTTTCGTCGATTATCTTGTTTATGGTCTTGCCGCCGCTGCCGATTACGTCTTTTATCTTGTCGGTATCTATCTCGAACGAGATTATCTTCGGCGCATACTTGGAAAGTTCCGCTTTCGGCTCGGGTATGCAGTCGAGCATCTTGCCGAGTATGAAATGTCTGCCTTCGTTTGCCTGGCTTATTGCCTTTCTCAGTATCTCTTCGCTTATGCCTTTTATCTTAATATCCATTTGGATTGCGGTGATACCCTTAACCGTTCCCGCAACCTTGAAGTCCATATCGCCGAGGAAGTCCTCTAAGCCCTGAATATCCGAAAGTACCGAGATTTTTCCGCTGTCGGTGTCCTTGATAAGACCCATCGCAATACCCGCAACAGGACGCTTTATCGGAACGCCCGCGTCCATAAGCGCCATAGTAGAGCCGCAAACCGACGCCTGCGAAGTAGAGCCGTTGGACGACAATACTTCGGAAACGAGCCTTATAGCGTAAGGAAATTCGAGTTCGCTCGGAATAACAGGCTCAAGCGCCCTTTCCGCAAGCGCGCCGTGACCTATCTCCCGCCTTCCCGGACTTCTGAGCGGCTTTGCCTCGCCCGACGCATAGCCCGGCATGTTGTAGTGGTGCATGTATCTCTTGTATTCTTCGTTGTCAAGACCTTCGAGTTTCTGTACTTCGGAAACCGTGCCAAGGGTACAAGTCGTCATTACCTGCGTCTGACCTCTCGTGAACACCGCGCTGCCGTGAACTCTCGGAAGTATGCCGTGTTCGCACCAGATAGGTCTTATTTCGGTAAGCGCTCTGCCGTCCGGACGAACGCCGGTGTTCGTTATCTTCGCGCGTACTTTCTCTTTGGTTATATAGTAAAGAGAATCTTTGAGTTCTCTCGTCATGCCCTCGTATTTATCTGCGAAATGCTCTAATACGTCTTTTTCGACTTCGTCCTGGCGGGCTTGTCTTACTTCGCGATCGAAAGTGTCGAGCGCATAGTCGAGTTTCTCGCTCGCATACGCTCTTACGTCCGCGTCGAGGTCCTCGGGAACGTGATAGAGGTCCATTTCGAGTTTCTTCTTGCCAACTTCGGCAACTATTCCCTCGATAAACGCGCATTGTTTTTTGATCTCCTCGTGTCCGAATAAAATAGCGCCGACCATCGCCTCGTCGTCTATTTCTTTCGCACCCGCCTCAACCATCATTATAGCGTCTTTCGTGCCGGAAAGGTTAAGCGCCAAAACGCTCTTTTCCTTCTGAGCCACGGTAGGATTGATGACGTAATTGCCGTCTACCATGCCGACTACTACCGAGCCGGTCGGTCCCGCCCACGGAATATCCGAAATGGAAAGCGCTATGGAACTGCCGAGCATTGCAAGCGGTTCGGGCGCGATGTCGGGATCTACCGAAATAGCGGTCGCAACGACCGTTACGTCGTTGAAAAGGCCTTTCGGGAAAAGCGGTCTTATAGGTCTGTCGATAAGACGGGAAACGAGTATCGCCTTGTCGCTCGCTCTGCCCTCTCTCTTTTTAAATCCCCCGGGAATTTTGCCTACGGCGTACATTTTCTCTTCGTAGTCTACCGAAAGCGGGAAAAAGTCCATACCCTCTCTCGGAGTGGGCGCCATAGTTACGTTTACCATGACTACGGTTTCGCCGCAGCGCACGAAACAAGAGCCGTTCGCCTGCTGAGCGTACTTGCCTACGTCGACGGTTACTTCTCTGCCGCCGATCTCGGTCTTGAAAGTTCTGTGATTTTCTAACATTTTGTTCTCCTTTACTCTGATTTATAAGTAAACGCCCGCCCCTCGCGGACGATAACTTTCACTGTAATCGTTTTTAAAATTAAAAAGAAGGGAGCGTAAACACACCCCCTCACAAAATTACTTACGAAGTCCGAGTTTAGCGATTATCTCTCTGTACTTCTCGATGTCTACCGACTTGAGATAGTCGAGCATACCCTTTCTGCGACCTACCATCTTCAAAAGACCGCGACGGGAATGCTTGTCGTTATTGTTCTGCTTTAAATGCTCGTTGAGGTGGTTTATCCTCTCGGTCAAAAGCGCGATCTGAACTTCGGCAGAGCCAGTATCGCCGTCATGTCTTTTAAACTCTTCGATAATTTCGGTTTTTCTTTCCTTTTCCATTTTATTTATCCTCCTGTATGGAAACTTCACTTCAAAGCAATGCAAAACGTCGAGTATTCGTTAAACTTTGCCTTGAGCCTTTTATATATTAACACATTATAACCTAAATTGCAAACGTTTTTCAGCCGTTTTTCAAAAACAACTCATTTTTTTCGTCTATTATTCTGTCGATTTTCTCTATATACGTCGCTATATCCTTCGGAGCGCCGTAACGCTCTATTCTGTTTTCTCTTATAAACAGTTTTTTTGACACCGCGTTCGCCCCGCAGGCGAGATTGTCCGCTATCTCTTCCATTACGTCCACGTTGTATACGCACGCCTTACCCGCTTTCGTATACCCCGTGTTTTCAAGATTGCCCGCCATGTATTTTTGCCGATAAGTATAGTACGGCTCATAGCCGCTTTCGGTCAGTTTCTCCACCGAAAAATCTATCATCTTTTCTATCTCGCCGCTCGGCAAACGCTCAACTTTCTCCTTTAATATACTGCCTTTTTTCAGCGACAAAGTATGCACCGTAAGATTTTCGGGAGACAGCGCCGCGGCTTTTTCCACGCTGCGCTTAAAGTCCTCGAAACTTTCGCCCGGCAGTCCCGCTATTAAATCCATATTGACGTCGAACCCGTACTTTTTGACCGACTCAAACTTCTCTTCGATGTCTTTCGCCGTATGTTTTCTCCCGATAATTTTAAGCGTTTCGTCGTTAAAAGTCTGAGGGTTTACGCATACCCTGGTAACGCCGTAATCTTTAAACAGCCTGAGTGCGTCATCGGATATGGCGTCGGGTCTCCCCGCCTCTACGGTGTACTCGCAATTCACCTCGCCTATCGCGTCTAAAACGCGCGATAATTGACTTATAGAGAGAGATACGGGCGTGCCGCCGCCTATATAGACCGAGCGTAAATTCTTTATTAAAGGCTTTGCCGCCGCTATTTCTTTTACGAGCGCAGAAACGTAGCCCTCTACGTCTTTCGCCTTTCCTATCTCGCTCGAAACGAATGAACAGTATAGGCACCTCGACGGGCAAAAAGGTATTCCGACGAAGAGATCGCAGTTGCCGTCTTTGATTTCGTATATCCCGCGTTGGGCGTTTATGATGCGCGACACCAAATCGAGTTTCTTATCGCTTACCCCCAGCACTTCGCCCATCTCTGCGCGCCAATTTTCGCCCTCGCAATAGGCGAACTTGACGGGTCTTATCCCCGTAAGCGCTCCCCAAGGGAGTTTTTCCGAAAGATAATCGCTTAAAGCCTTATAGAGCGCGAGTTTCGCATACCGCTTTTCATACCTCTTTTTCTCGGTCTCGTCCGCAAAATCGGCGGGGCTGGAATACGAATATATCTTGCCGTTTATCTCTATCTCGTCGTCAAAATTTTCGCTTTTTTTATGGCGGTGCAGTATTTCAAGTCCTTCCGCGTTTGTGAAAAACTTGGCTTCCTCGATAAGTTCGGGCAAAAGCCACTCCAAATCAGTCTTAATATTCATTTATCGGATTGTATTCTCTCTCAAAAAATAATTGCGTGTTTTCTCCGTGTCCGCAATAAACTTCGTAGTTTTTACTCAAATTAAACAACTTATAGAGGGACTTTTTTATTTCCGCAAAGTCCCCGTCGGGCATATCCGTCCTCCCGAACGAGAGACGGAAAAGCGTGTCGCCCGTAAAAATTTTATCGCCTATTATAAACGAACAAGACCCCGAAGTATGACCGGGAGTTGCCAGCGTTTGAACGTCCATTCCGCATATTTTCAGCGTTTCTCCGCCCCTGAACGTAAAGTCGGCGGTATACGGTTTTAATGGGAAACCGAATTCCGACGCGAGCGAACCTTTTCCGCCGAGTTTTTCGGCGTCGGCGGCGCTTATATAGACGGGTATTCCGCTATCTTGAGCGTCTCTTCCTCCGCCCGTGTGGTCGAAATGCCCGTGCGTCAAAAGTACGGCGCGTATGGTAACTCCTTTTGCCGCAGCCGCGCGCTGAATTTGTGAAAAGTCGCCGCCGAGGTCGATTAACAGCCCGTTTTTGCTTTCGTCGTCATACGCCAAAAACGAGTTCGCACCGATGGGCGGCGTTATGAAACGTTCGGTTTTAATCAAGTCAAAGTCCTGTAAACGTCGATTATCTCGCTTTCTTGGTTAAGTTTTGCAAAGAGATAATCAAGCGCTTCCTTTTTGTTCAGTTTTATAGTAAAGTCCGCAACAGACCTGTGAGTTTTAGCGTCTATTCTGCCGTTTACCGAAGTTATGGTTATTCCAAGCCCGACGCAGGCGTTCGACATTATGACGAGAACGGGCGTGTTCTCGCCGCCTATAACTCTGAGCGACGCCGTGAAAGTGCCTTGGTCGCCCGTCCACTCCGCTTCCAAAAAACGCGCCTTGTCCTCGTTTTTCATGTTCGGGCAGTCTTTTCTGTGAACGGTTACGCCCCTGCCTCTCGATACGAAACCTATTATTTCGTCGCCCGGCATAGGATTACAACAGCCCGCAAAGCGCACCATAAGTCCGCCCAAGCCCTTTATTTTAACTCCGCCCAAAGCGCTGCCGCGCTTATATTCTTTGCTTTCGGCAACGACGCTCTTTTTCGGCACGGTCTTTTTGTAGTAGTCGATAAGTTTCAGGACGACTTGTCCCGCACCTACCGCGCCGCAACCGACGGCGGCGTACATTTCCTCGTTGTCCGTAAACGAAAATCTTTGGCTTAAAGACTCGAAACTGACGGGGTTTAATAAGTCGTTTAGATTGTACCCGCGATTCTTCGCCTCGACTTCGAGCATGCTCTTGCCGAGTTTCTCGTTGTCGGCAGCCATCGCCTTTCTGTAAAACGCCTTTATCTTCGCCTTTGCACCCGACGACTTCGCTATTCTCAGCCAGTCCCACGACGGACCTTTCGACATTTTGGAGGTTATTATTTCCACTACGTCGCCGACGTTTAAGGTCGTTGAAAGCGGCATTATCTTGCCGTTTATCTTAGCGCCTACGCATTTATTTCCGACTTCCGTGTGTATGCGATAAGCAAAGTCTATCGGCGTGGCGTCCTTTACGAGGCTTATGACTTCGCCTTTAGGCGTGAAAACGAGGACTTCGTTGTTATATAAATCGCCCTTGATGCTCTCTAAAAACTCCTGCGAATTGTTCAGTCCGCCTTGCCACTCCATCGCCTCGCGAATCCAGGACAGTCGTTTATCGAAATCGTCGGCGTCCGACTTGTTTTCCTTATACTTCCAATGCGCCGCGATACCAAATTCAGCCGTGCGGTTCATTTCGTGAGTACGGATTTGTATCTCGAATATCTTTCCGAAATCCGTAACGACGGTCGTATGCAGACTTTGATACATATTCTCTTTCGGCATTGCGATATAGTCTTTTATCCTGCCCGGAATAGGTTTCCAGCGCTTGTGGATCTTGCCGAAAACTTCGTAACACTCGTCAACCGTATCGACTATCGCGCGCACCGCGGTAAGGTCGTAGATCTGGTCGAGCGTCTTGCCTTGGCGTTTCATTTTTTTATAGATACTGTACAGGTGTTTCGTCCTGCCGAAAACTTCGCCGTCTATGCCCGACTCGGCAAGTATATCCTTGATCTCATTTACTGCAAATTCGACGAACTCCTTTCGCTCGCTTACCTCGCTCGAAATGTTCTGCGATAGATACTCGTAGGCTTCGGGGTCGGTATACTTTAAGCATAAGTCCTCGAGTTCGCATTTTATCTGCGAGATACCCAGCCTGCCCGCTATCGGCGCGTAAATATCCAACGTTTCGCGAGCCATACGCTGTTGGCGTTCGGCTGATAAAAACTCGAGCGAGCGCATATTATGCAGTCTGTCCGCGAGTTTTATCATTATGACGCGAATATCTTTCGCCATGGATACGAATATCTTCTTGAAGTTTTCCGCCTGCTCTTCCTCGAAAGACTTGAATTCTATCTTTTCGAGTTTGGTAACGCCGACTACGAGGCTTAGTATTTCGCCGCCGAACTCCTCGCCGATATCCTCTTCGGTTGCGGGCGTATCCTCGATAACGTCGTGCAAAAACGCCGCCGCTACCGAATAGTAGTCCATGCCTAAGCCTATCAGAATTTTCGCCACTTCCACGGGGTGGATTATATAGTCCTCGCCGGAGGCGCGTTTCTGCCCCGCATGCGCCTTTTCGGCGTAGCGGTAAGCCTTGACGAGTATTTCCGCCTCGCTCTTTTTATAGTTCTTTTCTATATAATCAAGTATTTCGTCCATAGTTTTCAACCGCTTTATATATCTCGGAGTTACCGAGATTTGCCTTTACCCCGACGTTCAGCGTCAGTCTGCCGCTGTCAAAGCCTATTATTCCCAATTCCTTAAAGACGTATAACGCGAACAGCGTTTCCGCTTTGGATACGCCGAAATCGTTTTCGATAGCGACCGAGAGCGCATTGCCGTAATAATTTCCGCACCTTAAATTAACGAATATTTTACCGAGTATATCCCTGCTTGCGCTTAACTTTTCGGAGTTTAACGAAACGTCGCAGACGAGAGTTTCCGCCCCGTCGAATTTTCTGACGCAAAGCGGTCTGTCGAGATAGACCACTCTTTCGTAGCCTTTCGGAAGTTCGCCGGAAAAGCCCACGCATACGACGCTTACGTTGCTTTTTTTGGACGGTCTTAACAAAGAGACGTCAAAACCCGTCAAATCGTAACGCTTTAAGACGTCGAACCCGCTCGCTATAAAAAGAGTTCCGTAAATTTCACCGCGCGCCTTTTCGATATAATTTTTAGCCGTATCTTCGTCAATAAGTCGATAATCTTCGGTTTTTTTGGAAAAGTCGCGCAAGAAACCGTCTAATATCTGCGCCCGCGCGGAGTCGGTATCGTCTAAAGAGAGTTCCACGCTACGCGCGTAGCCTTTTAAAGTCTCGACGCCCATATACGAAGAAACGTTCGGCTCGAAAATGACGTATTTGCTATAATGCGAGTTGAGAAGAGGCAAACGCTCTGAACCGTTGAACCAAAGCATGTCCGCCGCGACGGTCTTAAAAGCGACGTGCGGAGAGCCGATTTTTATGGGAGACGCCGAAACGCTCTCGCACTTGACCGCAAATATCGGTTTTTTGTTTTCCGCGCCGCACGGCTCTAAAAGCGAGAGTTCTCGCGCAAAAACCATATCTATAGGCTTATCTATTATTTTGTCGACTTCGGTAACGGTGGGTATAGCCGATACGTCGTAGTTTTCGCGGACGTATTTATCTATTCCCGCCCTTAACGCGTCGAGGTTCTCTCTTCTTATCCCGACGCCCGCCGCCTGCGCGTGTCCGCCGAAAGTTACGGTTAAGTCTTTTACCGAGTTTATCGCGTTATAGACGCTTATTTCGGTAGAAGAACGCGCGCTGCCATGCAAGACTTCGCCGCCCGATAAAAGCACTGCGGGTCTTTGATATTCTTCCGCAAGCCGAGCCGCGACTATGCCTATTATACCGCCGTCCCAACCGTCGCCGCTTAAGACAACGCTACTGCCGCTGTAGCCTTGCGCCTCGTATTTTTCTTTAGCGGACTTATACAGCGCGTCGCATTTCGCTTGGCGCTCGGCGTTATAGCGGTTGAGTTTCCTCGCCGCCTCGCGCATAGCGACTTCGTCGGTCGACATAAACAGTTCCAGCGCCGTATACGCGTCGCCCATTCTTCCCGCCGCGTTTATTCTCGGTATTATCGAGAACGCGAGCGATTGCGCGGTAAAATCCTTTACTTCGCTTACTTCCGCAAGCACTTTGAGCGGCTTTTGCATTTTTCCGCTTTTGAAAAGTTTTATGCCCTCGGATACTATTACTCTGTTTTCGCCGGTCAGCGGCATGCTGTCGGCAATGGTCGCCACGGCGACCATATCCAAAAACTCGTCCGCTTTTTCGCCTATAAGCGCCCTTCCGAGTTTATACGCGACGCCCGCGCCGCATAGGTTTTCGTAGTTCCCAAGCCCGCTCTTTATATGGCAGTTTATTACGGTGCAATCGGGTAAAACCGCAGGCAGTTCGTGGTGATCGGTTACTATTACGTCAACGCCGAGGTCCTTTAACTCCTCTACTTCGTTCGCGCCGCTTATGCCGCAGTCTACCGTGATTAAAAGGTCGGGGTTACATTCGTCTATTACGCGCTCGTACACGCCGGCGCTTAATCCGTAGCCGTCGCGACGTTCGGGAATAACCGTATAAACTTCATCAAGCCCGAAGATTTTAAGGCATTTGTATAATACGGTTACCGCGGATATTCCGTCCGCGTCGTAATCGCCGTAGATGACGACCGTTTCGCTGTTATCTCTTGCGGCGGTAATTCTCTCAACCGCGTCCGCAACGCCTTTATGCCATAAAGGCGGCTGTAAGTCGGACTTGTCGGGACGCAGAAAGCGTTTGGCGGCGTCAGGACTATCTACGCCTCTCGCGACCAAAATTTCGGCAAAATCGTAAGATACCCCTACGTTTAAAGAGATATCTTTCGCAAGTTGCTTTTGAGTTTCGGTCAGACGTTTTTCAACTACCATACCCTACCTAAAGTTAAAGGCTGTCGCGTTAAGACAGCCTCTTTCATTGTTGTTTTGAAGCGACGCTTTTTCGGTCTTAAGCCGCGCGCTTTTTCGTCTTTCTGCCGACCGGACGCTTGCCGGACTGCTTGAAAAGTTTCCTTAATTTTACCCATATCGACGCCGACAACAGTACCGACGAATACGCACCCGCAAGTAAACCGAATATTATCGGATAAGCGAATTCCCTTATGGTCGCCGGAGCGAATAACGCAAGCAATACTATTACTACAAGCGTGGTTACCGTCGTAAGGATAGAACGCGTCAAAGTATTCGTTACCGCCTCGTTCGCAAGGTCGGTATCGCTCGCCTCGTCAAACGACGGAGTGTTCATGTATTCCCTTATCTTGTCGAATATGATTATCGTCGCGTTTATCGAATAACCTATTATGGTTATTATAGCCGCGATAAATACCGAGTTCACGGGGATTTGGAAGAACGCCGTACACGCTATCATTACAAGTACGTCGTGCATGAGCGCGAGTACCGCCGCAATACCCGATATCCAGGTAAACCTGAACATGATGTATATGAGCATTACCGCTATCGCTACCGCCGCCGCTATAAACGCCGTTCTTATCGTGTAGAGCATTACGGAATTGTCTATCGTGTGCGGATTTATCTCTATAACCTCGTCCATACCCGCGTCGTCGTACTCGCCGTATTCAGACTGATAGGTCGATTTTAAATAGGAGTATATATCCGTCTTGATTTCGTCTTTAATCTCGTCAACGTAAGCGACGAGAAGTTTTTTGTTGTAATACTCGGACGTTTCGTCTTTGACTATTTCGGAAAGGTCTTGCACTTTGCCGTCCTCGGTAACGGTGCTGCCTATTCTGAATTCAAAAGTAGTTTGTCCGGCGGCGCTGGAAATTCTCGTGTTCGAGACGTTGAACTGCCTCGCGTTTTCCGTCGTTCCGTCGTTGTCGCGGTCGCCTTTTAACCAGTTCTCGTATCTGTCCTTGAACTCGTTCGAGTTAAAGCCGCTGAAATCGTTTACGGTAACTTCTATCGTAGCGCCCGCCGAAAAGTCTATGCCGACGTTTAAGCCCTTAAAGATTATTACCGCCGCGCCCGCGATTATTATCGCAAGACTTATCGCGAGGAAAATATAGAACTTGTTTACGATTTTAAACCTTTTGCCCTTGAAAGAAAGATTTAACATTATGCTTCCCTCCTTACAAGATTGTAAAACTTATCCTGCTCTTTGGCAAGCGGTTTTAAAAGTTTCATGATCCAGCGCGTAACGACTATCGAAGAGAACATCGAGATTATTACGCCGAGGAAAAGCGTTATCGCAAAGCCTTGAATAGAGCCGGAGGCAAGTATCCACAAAACGATCGACGCCAGGATAGTCGTGAGGTTGGAATCGAATACCGTTACGAACGCGCGTTTAAAACCGACTTTTATAGCGTTGTCCACGGTCTTGCCCGCAGCGTATTCTTCCTTTATCCTCTCGAAGATAATTACGTTCGCGTCTACCGCCATACCTATCGAAAGTATGATACCCGCGATTCCGGGGAAGGTAAGTTGTACCCACGGGAAAAGCGCGAGAATGACGACGTAGAGTATAACGTATATCATAAGCGCTATGCTCGCCGCTAAACCCATGCCGCCGTAGAAAAGAATAAGTATCGCGAAGATTACGAGCATTCCGATACCCGCCGCCATAAGCGCGTTGCTCACGACGCCCTCGCCGAGCGTCGCGCTGACTTGCCGCGTCTCGCCTATCGAAAACTCGATGTCGAGCGCTCCGCTCGAAATTACCGCGGCAAGCGTTTCCGCCTCTTCGTACTCGAAATTACCGGTTATCTGAGCGCTCGATCCCGTAAGCGCGCCCTGCAGTGTGGGCGAGGATACCAATGTGTCCCCGAGATAAATGTAGAGGATCTTGTCCGAATCCGCGCCGTTATAAACAGCCTCGGTAGCCGTAGCCCAGCGGCTCGTTCCCGCGGCGGTAAAGTTCAATACTACCGCGTACTCGCCGTTTTGGTCCCTGCCGACGTAGGCGTTATCGACGTGATCGCCGTTAAGCCATACCGTGCCGTTCTTGTCGCGGAATTCAAGTTTGCCTTGAGAACTCAAAAGTTCAAGCACTTCGTCCGCGTCGTCTACGTCCGGAATTTCAACCCTTAAAGAGTTGACGTCCTGACGGGCGATCGTCGCCTCGGTATATCCCTTATCGTCAAGCCTCGTTCTCAGCGTCGAAATGACGTTGTCGAGGTTTATTTCCTGATCTTCCTCTTCGACGGTCGGCGTCATTACCGCGTAATACCCGCCCTCAAGGTCTATGCCTTTACTTATCTGATCGAAAATAGATACATAATTATATTTGGGTTGCGCGCCGAAAAATTTGCAAAGCCCGTCCGGGATCGCAAAGTTCGCAAAACACGCCACGCCAAAAAACGCAATCAGTAGCCCCGTTATTACGAGAAGTACTATTGATTTTCTCTTGCTCATTGCTGCCTCCTGTCTATTATATCCGAGACTACGGATATTAACAGTTATTGTATACTGTATTATTATAATACTAAATTAGAGGCAAAGTCAATTATTTTTTCTCGCAATTGATAAACTTTTTTCTTATTTTAACAAAAACGGCGGCTTAGCCAAGTCAATTCATATCCGAACCCGCCTTAAATAAGTCTTTTGCGTTCTGCCGAACGGAAACGAGGTTTGATACGCCTTAAAGCAAATCTTTTTGTGCATTTAAAGCTTATCTTCCTTACAGTACAGAAAGTACGGTTGCGTCATCTGCGCTCTAACTGCACCAAAAATCTATTGCTTTAAGGTTCAAAGAATTTTCAAGTGGCTTATTGAGAGGATAGACGAGGCAAAAGCCGCAGATTATACTATATGTATTATCAAGGATTTTAACGAAGTATATACCTCAATAAGCCGCTTGAAAACGTATCCAATCTCGTTTCCGTTCGGCTGGCGAGTTCTCGCGCAATGAATTTGTATTCTATTCCGCTCGCTCTCACCAAAAATACTCGCAAAATACTTTATTTAAGGTGTAAAGCATTTAAGCGGTGCAATTTCGAGTGGATTTTTACAAAGGCGAACGCAGTCGTATACACATACTACAAGTGAGAATTTGTGAAAATACGCCGAAATTCCAACGCTTAAACGAGTTCGGATATGAATTGACTTGGCTAGCCGAGGCAAGCCTCGGGCAAAACGCGGTTTTTATCAATTTTTAAACGGCAAATTGACGACTATCGCGCCGGAAATCATACCCATGACGGCGGCGCAGACAAGATCGATCGCCACGCCCGAAAACGTTACTTTTCCGGAAATAAGACCGAATATCAATATCGTCAGAACCGAAAATATCACGCCGATAAACAGCCCTTTTAAAAAACCTTTTTCGCCGCGCACGGCAAAAAGACAACCGCAAAACACCGATACGGATTTTATAACTTGATTGATCGGCATTATCGCCGCGTCGGAAATTCCGAAAAGGTCGATTGCAAGCGCGAATATAAGCACCCCGACGAGCGTTATTATAAGCCCCGTCGCCGAGCCTTTTATCACTTCGCGGCAAAACTGCCGCCTTTCATAAGTTTTTTCCATTAAAAAACCTCCGCTACGATAATGTATGCGAAGGTTTTTTATATTATTCTTTTTCTTCGGTAACTTCTTCGGTCGCCTCGGCAGCCTCTTCGGAAGTTTCGTCCTTTACGGTCTCAGCCGCAGTCGGCTCTTTTCCGTCGTTGCCGTCGAAGATTTGTTCCGCGTCGGCATTCTGCTCCGACACAGCCTCTTCTTCGGTTTTGGCGTTAGGATTTTCGGAAAGATATATCGCCTGCTTGTCGAACTTTATATAACTCTCGTTTCCGAAAACGCCCGTTTTAAGCACGAAAGTGTTGGCGTCGTTATCGACTTCTTCAACCGTTCCGACTATACCGCCTATAGTCGTTACTCTGTAGCCGGGATGTATGTCGTTCCTCTTCTCCTGCTCTTGAGCCATCTTCTTTCTCCGCTTGTTGCCGGATATAAAACTGTAAACCAAAAAGATTACCATAAATCCGACTATTACCCACAGAAAGATTCCGCTTTGCGGATTGACCTCGCCTTCTAAGATATTGTAAAACATCGCTTTTTCTCCTGTTTTTTATTTTATGATACATTTTTTACGCTTTTATTGCAAGCGTTTTTAAACGCATTTTTCAAATATATTGTCGTTTTTATCTGATTTTCACTTTTCTTTATATTTTTCGTAGAACTCTTTTCTTAAATCTTTGAAGTATCCGCCTATTATCGACTGTCTTATATCCCGCATAGTCTTTAAAAGATAGGTTATATTATGCAGACTGAGCAACATTCCGCCCATCATCTCGCCTACGTTTATCATATGCCTTAAATACGCCTTGGTGTAATTTTTGCAGCAATAGCAATCGCATTCCGGGTCGAGCGGCGTGAAATCGTCTTTATATCTGCCGTTTCTGACGACCACTTTCCCGCGCGAAGTCATCGCCGTGCCGTTTCGCGCTATGCGCGTTGCAAGCACGCAGTCGAACATATCTATTCCGCGCATTACGCCCTCAAACAGACAGTCCGGACTGCCTACGCCCATCAAATACCGCGGAACGCCGGTCGGATAGTACGGATACATGTCGTCCATTACCTCGTACATCAGTTCCTTCGGCTCGCCGACGGACAGTCCGCCGATGGCTATGCCGTACTTGGCGTAAGGTATGGTCTCTTTGAGCGAAATAGCCCTTAAATCCTTAAAAACGTTGCCCTGGACTATCGGAAAGAGCGCTTGCTCGTCGTTTTTGTGCGCGTTATAGCATCTGTCGAGCCAACGCAACGTCCTCTTCATCGCCTCTTTGCTGTAATTATAGTCCGCACCGTATTCGCTGCACTCGTCGAACGCCATTATTACGTCCGCGCCGAGGTTGTTTTCTATTTCGATAGCCTTTTCGGGAGTGATAAAATGCTTACTGCCGTCGACGTTAGAGCGAAAAGTAACGCCGTCGTCTTTTATGTCGTTGAGTTTAGCGAGCGAAAACACCTGAAATCCGCCGCTGTCGGTCAAAATCGGTCTGTCCCAATTC
>CAMOXE010000148.1 GCA_946628865.1 uncultured Clostridia bacterium
AGTAAAGGCAAAGCCTGGTAAAGAGATGGGGGCTCAAGACGAGAAAAACGACGAGTTTGAAAGTTTAAAGAATCTCGTATCCGCTTCCGACGATAAAGAAATAATAAAACTTAACGAAAACGATTCTGCTGAATTTTTCGGTTCAATCGGCGAAGAAGTTTTTAGAGATTTAATGGATAATCTTGATTCGGCAAAAAAAACCGAAACTATAAAAGTTGAAAATAATCAAGACAATACGGGCGATTTTGATAATAATTATGAAAGTATCAACGCTGAATTTTCTGAAGTTTCGGACGAGATTATCGTTGACAATTCGAAAATTGAAGAGGAGATCGATCCGAGCGCTTTCGGATACATTAAAGAGACCTCTCGCAGTGAAAAGCAGGATTTAAACGCCGAAGTAACTTCAGAGCCGACAAAGTCCGTCAATTATAAAGAAATTCTCGGCAAGTTGTTTCCTAAAGACGACCAAATCTCCCCCGTTTCAACCGAAAATGATATTCGTTATACCCAACTCGATTTTGACGATATAGACGAAGAGAATACTGCCTCTTCCTCTGAAAAAGTCGAAGATGAAGAAATAGACGAACTCCCCGCTCAATCCGCCTCCGAAATTGACTTCGACGATCTCTACGATATGGCAAAGCGCGAGGGCTTTAAAATACGAACCTCGCACTCGACTAATAAGCGTTCTGACAGTCGTATTTATATAAATAAATTGCGCTGTAACGCCTCGCTTATCTTTTATGCGGTATTATTCGTTGAAATGCTCGTGATGAAACTTGCTTTCGGAAGTACTTTAAATTGGCATATTGCCGCCGTTGTAGCGTTGCCTGTCGTCTTGTTTATTATGCCGCTTGCGTTTTTAATAGCAAGATTGATCGATCCGCTTGCAACGGTCGGAGAAATAAAGCAATTTAAGGACGCAATGGAAATTGCTCTTTTAATTACTTTCCAGATTTTAATTATTATTTTCGGCGTAGCATTATTCGTTTCGGTTGACTTCAACGATTTATCCGAAGTGCTGAATTATATTTTAATACCAGGCGTTCTGGCTATAAACATACCGATATACATAATTATCAAATATGCCCTCTTATCCGGCGGAAAATACTTTCAAAAAAAGTGATTCTTATTATTAAAGTATCCGTGTAAATCTTTTACACGGATATTTTTATTAAATTGATAAATTAATCATATATGTAACGATTTACCCTTTTTACTCTTTCCGCCAAAGGTAAAGGCAGACACGATTTTGTGTCTGCCTTTACCTTTGGCGGAGCGATAGTAACGTAAATCGAATTTTCGGCGAAAAAGGGTGAGAACCTAATCACACCCCTTGATAAATGATATTTGTCTTTAACTTTTATCACGCAGTTTTCTCTTTGGATTTGTAAAACTCCCAAGTTCATCTTCAAATCTTTTTCTTCTTTCAATTTTAAATTCTAAATCTTTCTTTCCGTAAAATGCACTTTCAATTTTAATTATTTTTTTTAAAATAGTTCTTAAGCTCATTTTTACTTGATACTTAAAATATTCTATACTACTATCTGTATTTTTATTGTTTTTTAGGTCACTAAGCAAAAAGGCAATACAGTTTTTATATCTAAACTCTAAATCAACTATTTCTGCGCTCAATTCTATTATAGTTTCGCAGAATAATCTTTCTTTCTTGCAAATTCGAAACATACCTCTTGAATTATCATAGTTTTTTTCACAACAATACATAAAGGCGTTTATTTCATCACGAAAATCGTTTATTACAATTTCCCTCTGTGCTTGAATATCACAAACTAATAACTTATAAGTATTTGCAAGTTTATAAAAATGCCTTGATACTTCTTCTATCATATTTTTACGCAAGATTAAATAGTTGATTAAACATATAGAAGCGGAAATCAAACTACTACCAAAAATCGAAAAAGCAATATTTGAAAACCATTGACATTGGATAAAAGATAAACAAAATGAGGCTATAGATATAAAAAATGTGATATAAAAACCATTCTTATTTATTTTCATCATTGTTCAACTATATTTATCTGCATTATGATTCAAAGTGTTTTTTTAAAATATTATCTGAACTATTATAGGAATATTTTTGAGTTTCATTTTTATCGGGTATATTCTTTTTAAGTTCTATTTTTAACATTTGTTCAGTAAATATTCCTTTTGTATCCCCGTGCTTATATGCTTCTAACATAAATATACACGCATCATCAATGTCATAATAATAAAAAGGTAATAAGTCTCTTAAAGATAAAACAAACTGGGATTCTAAATATCTCTTATGCAAATCTTCCACGCTTAATGAAATTTTTTTACTAATGTTGAGCAATGGAACTGTAATGTCATAGTTATTTATTTCTAAAACATAAGTAGTTACGGTATTTTCATCCATCATTCCAGATGTTTCAATAAATGCCGCTGCAAATAAAAAATCAAGGGCTTTTTCATATTTTGACTCTTCGATTAACAAACTTGCCATATTACAATAATTGTTTTTCAAGGATGTCCACATTTTTTCTTTCGTGTATTGCATAATCCTTCCATTAAAAATTCCCCAAACAATATCATTATCATTAATATTATGCCAATGTGGATGGTCAGAAAAATCGCTATAACTTAAATCATATTCAGGGTGCAAATGCATAATTATATAGCAATTATATTCCTTTAATTTTAAAAAGCCACCTTCTTCAATAATAAGTTTACCATTAACGTTAGATATTAGTTTCTCATCAATTAGTTGTTGTAACCCATTAGCAAGATTTAAGTTATATCTGGTTTCAACTTTTTTTGTTACCTTAAAATTATCAAATGTGGGGTCTTTCTTTTGAGATAATAACCATAATAAAACTATTTCAGATTGCAAATCAAGTGCAGTTCTATTTTGTGTTATATGTTTAACACTCTCGGTTTTTGCAATTTGAACATCATTATTGCTTTCAATGGATTGATTATGTGCTTCATTCTTTTTGAAGAATTTCTTTATAAAATCAAACATACAATTCTCCGCACTTAATATTTTTGTTTAATTATAGCATATTCCTTGCAATATTTCAATTCCATTGCACTAAAATAAGCATTTATTTTCAAAAAGTTAAATTAAATGGTACTGTGGCGGGTGCTTGACATATACAAGCGCGCCGATTCTCGGCGCGGTCAAAAACAATCTAAAACCTAATCGAAACGGTAAAATGAAGTATAAAAGGTTGAGAATAAATGTAAAGAATGCCGTTATAATCTTTTTTAGAGAAAAAAGTGGGATACTGCCGTTTCCCTCGCATAGCGAGTTAGCCTCGGCAGGATACTTTCGCTTACGCAAAAGATATTCGAGCGACAAGCATAACGAATTACCATTTTTACTCTTTCCGCCAAAGGTAAAGGCAGACACGATTTTGTGTCTGCCTTTACCTTTGGCGGAAAGAGTGGGATTCGAACCCACGATACATTGCTGTATACCTGATTTCGAGTCAGGGCCGTTATGACCACTTCGATATCTTTCCACACGCACATATTATTTTATACGATTACTTAGGTTTTGTCAATAGTTTTTATCGCTAATTTTCATTTTTTAAAAATTTTTCCGTTTCAATCTCCGCTATTTCTTTAAAATCCTTAGGATTTAAATAAATTAAATTTTGCATACGCTTAAAAAACGTTATTTGCCTCTTCGCATATCGACGCGTATTCGTTTTAATTAGTTCTACCGGAATATCTTCGCCGCTTAATATCGCCTCTGCGGTCTCTTTATACCCTATCCCCTGCATACATTGTTTGGATAAAGTTACTCCGCTCGCTATTAAACTATTAACTTCGCTTGATAATCCCATTTCGAGCATTTTATCTACTCTTAAATTTATTCTGTCGTACAACTCGGCGCGCGGGTAATCGATAGTAAAGGCAACGTAGTCAAATCTCGGCGAAAAATCGTCCTTTATTTCGGACTTTTTTTTGCCCGTTAAATCTAAAATCTCAAGCGCGCGAATAACTCTTTTGACGTCGTTTTTATGCAGTTTCGCCGCTGTTTCCTCGTCGCGTTCTTGCAAAATGGCGAACAGGCTATCCGCACCGTTTTCACGGTAAAAACTTTCGTATTTATTTCTTATATCAGAGTTTCCTTGGTTGTTGCCGAAACTTAGTTTATAGATTATCGAATTGATATAAAATCCTGTTCCGCCGCAAATTATCGGGAGTTTTCCGCGGGAAATTATATCCGAAATTATTTCAAGCGCTTTATTTTCGTAGTCTGATACGGAAAATTCCTCAAAAGGGGAAACTATATCGATCATATGGTGCTTTACGCCGCGCATATCGCTTAAACTCGGCTTTGCCGAGCCAATATCAAGCCCTTTATAGATTGCAACCGAATCCGCCGAAACGACTTCCCCGTTAAACTTTAAAGCGAGATCGATCGCTAATTCGCTTTTCCCCGAGCCGGTCGGACCGCAAACGATAACGATCTTATTTAAAGTATTCGCTTGAACCATTTGTCTATCTGTTTTCTGGTAACTTTAACCGCGATAGGTCTGCCGTGCGGACACTTAAGCGCGAAATTTCCGTCTATTTCTTTAAGTAAAGCGTAAATCTCGCTTTCCTTTAAATTTTTGCCGGATTTTATCGCCGCTTTGCAAGCCATCGTGGCGATCTTGTTGTTTACCACGTCCGGAATGTCCGTTCGCATGGCGGTATCTGAGAGTAATTCGTCGACAAAGTCTTGTAAATTCATCGATTCAACTATTGAAGGGATGCCGTAAATAGCAAATTCGTCATCGTCGTAATCGCATATATCGAAACCCATTTTACGCATAGGGATAAGTTTATCGGTTAAAAAATTTATTTCTTCTTCGTTGACTTTAAATATAAAAGGCTCGATCATGCCCTGCGTTTCTATGTCACCGGTAGTCAGGCTCGTTTTAAAGTTATCGTATAACAGCCTTTCATGAGCGGCGTGTTGGTCGATAAAGATAAGATCTTCCCCGCGCTCTAAGATAATATAAGTGTTTAACGCTTGCCCGATAACCGTGAAGTCGATAATTGCGGGCATATGAACTTCATCGCCAAATGCGGACTGATTTCCCGAATTTATCGCATTCAAGGCGGTATGATTGTCGTATAAATTCGTAAAAGGTTCCTCATATTCGTCATCGGACACTTTACTTAAAAGATGCGATATGTCCTCTTGACTGTTCGGATTGAATTTACCGTTTAAGAAAAACGCTCTTTTTTCAAGGTCAAAATCGCTATAAGGGTCGTCGGGATCCGTTTTTTTCGACGGCTTAGAACGTGTGGTATATTCCGTACTTTGCTCCGTACTTTGCTCCGTATTTTGCTCCGTGATTTGTTCAGAGTTTCTTTCCTTAGCGTCGCTGATTTGGAAGTCGTCATTGCGGTCAAAAATCGGTCCTGCGTCGCGATAAGCGCTCAATACGTTTTTTATCATTGAAAATATCGTGGCGTAAATCGTCTGATTATCCATAAATCTGACTTCGGTTTTATTCGGGTGGACGTTTACGTCGACGAATTGCGGCGCAATATCCAAATGTATTTGATAGAACGGGAATTGATGTTTCATCAGAAACGGCGCGTATGCGCTGTGAATTGCCGATGAAATAGTTCCGTTTACGACGTAGCGGGAGTTTATTATAACGGTCTGATAAGTTTTATTAGGTTTGGTATAACTTGGCTTGCCGATAAAGCCGAATAAGCGCATTCCGTTTTTAAATTCGTCGATTTTGATGCAATTTATAAAATCATTATAACTGAACAGATCCAAAAACGCGGATTCAACACCCAATCCGTCGGTCTTAAAAACCGTCTTACCGTCTACGATATAGGTAAACGCGATATTGCTGTTCGCAAAAATTAGACGTTTAACGAGAGTCGTTATTTCACTTTCTTCCTGAGCCGACGATTTTAAAAACTTTTCTCTTACGGGGACGTTTAAAAACAGTCTTTCGACGGAAATCGTCGTGCCGACCTCGGACGGCGCCGGTTTAGGCTCGGTAACCGTATCGTCTTTCGCTACGATCTTATATCCAGACTCGGCGCCTTCGGTTTTTGAAACGATGGTAAGAACCGACACTGACGCGATAGAGGCAAGCGCTTCGCCTCTGAAACCTAAAGTCAAGATCATATTTATATCGTTTAAGGTCTTAATCTTGCTGGTAGCATGCGGCATAACTGCTTTTATCAAATCGTCTTTTTCGATGCCCGAGCCGTCGTCGGTTACCTGAATCAAGTCCTTGCCGCCGTTATAAACTAAAATTTCTATGTGCTTTGCTTTCGCGTCAACTGCGTTTTCGACGAGTTCTTTGACGACCGACGCAGGGCGCTCGACGACCTCTCCCGCCGCTATACGCGTATATACGCTCTTTTCCAAAAGGTTAATCTTTCCCATATCAATCCAACATTCCTTTGAGTTTAGAAATAAATTTAAGCGCCTCGAACGGCGTCGTGGAATTTATATCCAAATTTCTGACTTCTTCCTCGATTTCGCTCTTTTTGTCCTCTTTCTCTTCCTCTTCGTAACTTTCGACGTATTTTTTCGTAAGGTCGTTATTTTCAAGAGTTTTAAGTATCTGTTTGGCGCGTTTGGTTACCGCAGTCGGAACGCCGGCAAGCGAAGCGACTTCTATGCCGAAACTTCTGTTGGCGCTACCCCTTACTATCTGCCTTAAAAACACCACGCTACCGTCGATTTCTTTAACCGTTATCTTGTAGTTTTTAACGCCGTCGATAACGCCTTCGAGTTCGGAAAGTTCGTGGTAATGCGTCGCGAAAAGGGTTTTCGCTTTGGTTTGATTTGCGATATGCTCTACTACCGCCCAGGCGATCGAAAGTCCGTCGTAAGTGCTTGTGCCTCTGCCTACCTCGTCTAAGACGAGCAGGCTGTTTTGAGTTGCGTTTAAAAGAATCGAGGCGACTTCGGTCATCTCGACCAAAAAAGTACTCTGGTTAAGCACGAGGTTATCGCTCGCGCCTATTCTGGTGAAAACTCTGTCTATTATCGGTATTTCGGCGGATCTCGCGGGAACGAACGACCCCATTTGCGCCATAATCGCAATCAAAGCGTTTTGACGCATATAGGTACTTTTCCCCGCCATATTCGGACCCGTGATTATCAATACCCTGTTTTCGTCGTTATCTAAAAGCGCGTCATTTGAGATGAATTTTTCGCCCGAAATTTCCTCTACTACCGGGTGTCTGCCGCCTACGACGTTGAAAGCCGACCCCGGCAAAGTAATTTCGGGACGGACGTAGTTGTTGCGCTTTGCGACTACCGCAAGCGAGGCGAGCGTGTCGAGGCACGCTATCGCGCGTGACGAGCGCTGCAACGGGCGGACGTATTCGCGCAAAGCAGCGCGTATATTTTGGAATATTTCATACTCCAAACGCTTGGCTTTATCGTCGCTGGAGAGAATTTCCTCTTCAAGTTTTTTCAGTTCGTCGGTTATAAATCTTTCCGAGCCTACGAGCGTCTGTTTTCGGACGTAATCGGCGGGGACTAAATCTTTAAACGAGTTCGTTACTTCGATATAGTATCCGAATACTTTGTTATAGTCTATTTTGAGGTTTTTTATCCCCGTTCTTTCGCGTTCGCGTTGTTGCATTTGATCGAGTAAATCCTTTGAGTTGCTTTTGACGGCGCGAAGTCTGTCGAGTTCTTTATCAAAACCTTCGCAGATAAATCCTCCGTCCTTGACGGTTGTCGGCGTATTGTCTTGAATTATCGCCGAATCGATAAGTTTGCAAAGTTTTGAAAAATCGGTAATATTTTTGTCTACGTCCGTAAGTATTTGAGATTTAGCGCCGTAGAGCAGCAATTTGATCGCCGGGAAAGACGCAAGCGATTTGGAAAGAAGAACGCAATCTCGCGGATTCATATTATCGCTTGCGATTTTTCCGCAATAGCGTTCGGTGTCGCGTATTCCGCTCAGGTTTTCGATAATTCCGCTGCGCATTACGTTGCCGTTGAAAAGTTCTTCGACGCCGTCTAATCTGTAATTGATTTTATCTTTGTCTGTGAGCGGGTTTAAAAGCCAAGAGCGCAAATTTCTCGCACCCATAGCGGTAGACGTCTTGTCCAAAAGCCATAAAAGTGAGCCGTAACGCTTGTTGTCTCGGTTTAATTTGACGAGTTCGAGATTTTTGATTGCGTTTGCGTCGAGAATCATGTAATCGTCAGACTTTTCTTGCGTTATGCGCGTGATATTTATAAGCGCGTGGCGCTGAGTTTCGTAAATATATGCAAGCAGCGCTCCGCACGCAATTATGCTGTCCTCGTCCGTAACGTCGAACGCGCCGAGAGACGACACGCCGAACTGCTCTTTTATACTTCTCTCGGCGTTAAAGCGCGTAAAGGCGTTTTCTTTATAGGCGTTGAACGCGGGAATAACTTGATGTTTTACTACCGGCAACGTACCGAAAGCGGCTTTCGCTCTGTCGTTGCATATTATTTCCGCGGGAGAAATTCTGACCAAGTTATCCGAAATTTCAGACGAATAGTTATCTGTTGTGCATTTTCTGCTGAAAAACTGCCCCGTCGTAATATCGCACCACGAAAACGCGCAGCCGGTCTTGCTTAAATAAACGGACAAAAGATAATTGTTCTGCTTTTCATCGATAGA